>JAKAAL010000170.1 GCA_021802375.1 Bacillota bacterium
CGCGGTGATTGGTGATGGAGCGCTCACGGCGGGCATGGCGTGGGAAGCCCTCAATCAAATTGGTCATCTCAAGAGCCCCATGGTGGTGGTAGTCAACGATAACTCGATGTCTATCGCCCCCAATGTCGGATCGTTTTCACGCTACCTCACCGAATTGCGGTCTGCCCCCGGATACGCTCGGCTCAAGCAAGAAGTGGAAACCCTATTGGAATCGGTTCCGGTATTGGGAGGATCTTTGCGTCGGAGCATTGAACGGCTTAAGGACTTGGTGCACTTTGCAGTATTGCCTCAAAATATTTTTGAGGCTTTGGGTTTTGAATATTTCGGGCCCATTGACGGTCATGATTTAAATGCGTTAATCCATGTCCTAACCAATGCCCGCAGCATTCAAGCCCCGGTGGTGGTCCACGTGATCACCCAAAAAGGCCGCGGCTATCTGCCCGCAGAAAGCAAACCGGAACAATTCCATGGTCCCGGACCGTTCGACATCGCGTCAGGAAATCCTCGCGTTCACGCGGATACCCCCTCGTACAGCCAGGTGGCGGCAGATACCCTGGTCTGGTTGGGACAACGTCATCCCGAACTGGTAGCAATTACTGCCGCGATGGGAGACGGGACCAAACTCGACCGATTTGCCCAGGTCTTTCCCGATCGCTTTTATGACGTGGGCATGGCAGAGCAGCATTCCGCCACCTTTGCCGCAGGCCTAGCCGCTTCCGGCATGCGGCCAGTGTTTGCTGTCTACAGCACGTTTTTACAACGAGCCTACGACCAGGTGATCCACGACATTTGCCACCAAAACCTTCCCGTGTTACTCGCGGTCGACAGGGCAGGTCTGGTGGGTGCGGATGGGGCCACTCATCAAGGAATTTACGACATCAGCTTTTTGCGTGCGGTTCCCCACATGGAAATTGCGATGGGTAAAAACGAGGCGGAATTGCGGTCGTTGTTGGTCGGTGCAGTCGAGCGGCCCGGACCGGTCGCAGTGCGCTATCCACGTGGCAGCGGGCAAGGCATTCCTTTAGATGACCACATTGAAGACATCCCTTGGGGCCATGCCGAATGGATTCGCCACGGTGAGGATGTAACCTTAGTCGGCTTAGGCCCCATCGTCTACGCTGCCCTGAGTGCAGCGGTGATGTTAGAGCAACGCGGGTTTTCAGTCGGTGTGGTCAATGCGCGCTTTGTGGAACCTTTAGACACCCAGACATTGTTGGAGGTCAGCCAGCATACCAAGGCGATCTTGACCTTGGAGGAGCACACGCTTTCGGGCGGATTCGGCTCACGGGTTTTGGAATGGGCAGCCGAGGCAGGCATTACTGTGCCGATACGGATTGGGGGGATTCCCAACGAATTTGTTGACCAAGGACCTCCCGCCCACTTTTTGGAGCGCTTTCGGTTGACGCCTGAAGGAATTTGTCGGCGAGTGGAGGAATGGCTTGCCCGTGGCTCAGAGGAGGCTTAAAAAGGAGGGCACCAGACTCGATCAGCGGGTGCTGGAGTTGGGCTTGGCCGCGTCGCGAACTCGCGCTCAAGCGATAATCCTGGCCGGTGCAGTGACCGTCAATGGGCAAGTCGTGCGGAAGGCAGGGACCCTGGTCAGCGCGCAAGCGGTGGTGGAGGCGATGGTCCATGCCCATCCTTATGTCAGCCGAGGAGGGTTAAAGTTAGAGCACGGATTGAGAACGTTTGCGATCGATCCTGGCGGTTGGACCGTGGTGGATGTCGGCGCTTCGACCGGCGGATTCACCGATTGTTGGCTCCAACACGGGGTGGAGGCCGTCTATGCGGTGGATGTGGGATATGGGCAGTTGGCGTGGTCACTGCGCCAAGATGCCCGTGTGCACGTGCTGGAGCGAACCAATGCTCGATATTTGACGCTTTCGGCCCTGAACCTCACGCAACCGGTGCAGGGGTCGTCGATAGATGCTTCGTTCATTGGCCTGAAGCTTCTGTTGACACCGCTTCGCGAGATCGTCCGTCCCTCGGGAGTGGTGATCGGGCTGATAAAGCCCCAATTTGAGGCGGGGCCGGAGTTCGTGGGCAAGGGAGGCGTGGTGCGCGATGCCAAGGTCCATCGTCGGGTGATAGCGCAAGTGTTCGAGGATGCGGATCGGCTGGGTTGGATCGCTCAAGACCTCACACCTTCGCCGATTCGTGGCCCTAGCGGCAATATCGAATTTTTGGTTCGATTCGGATCGGAGCCGGGCAAACCTATCCATATTGATGCGGTCATCGAGGAGGCTTGGCAAAGGGAGGTGCTGCCAGATGTCTAAGATTTTGATATGGCCCAATCCCGAAAAGGAGCAAGTCCGCAGCTTAGCCCAGCAGATCTACCGATGGCTGGAAAAACGCGGGGTTCAGGCAGTCATGCCAACGGATCTTGCTCGCCAGCTAGACTTGGATGCGATGGCCTGTATTACCGATGAGGCAACGATGCAAGAGATTGACTGGGTGATGGTGCTCGGAGGGGACGGCACCCTGCTATTGGCAGCAAAACAACTGATGCGATGGAACAAACCGATCTTAGGCGTTAATTTAGGACACCTGGGGTTTCTTACCGAAGTGGAAGTGCCTGACTTATTCCCGACCTTGCCCTTGTTTCTTTCCGGAGAATATCAACTCGACCTGCGCCACTTGCTCACGGCTGAGGTGACGCGTCTCGGTCGCAGTCTCATCCGCTATGAAGCGATGAACGATGTGGTGGTCGCCAAGGGACCGTTTGCGCGATTAGTCAACCTGGAAACTTTTGTCGACGACGCCTACGTGACAACCTATCCTGCCGATGGGTTAATTGTAGCGACGCCCACGGGTTCGACCGCGTACTCGCTATCGGCCGGAGGCCCCATTTTGAGCCCAGACCTTGGGGTCTTTGTAGTCACCCCAATTTGTCCGCACTCGTTTTTCGACCGGTCGGTGGTGATCGACGCCCAGCAGACAGTTAAAATTAGAATTCGAGCCATGCATCGAGAGACGCTGCTGACAGTGGATGGCCAGGAAGGCTTTCCGCTGGAAGATGGCGATGAAATTGTGGTCAGCGCCAGCACGCATTCGGTGAATCTGATGCGGCGGCCGGGATGGAGCTTTTTTCATGTATTGCGCGGCTGGAGAAAGGGCTATTGAGAATGCGATATGATAAAAATGCGCGTCAGCGCTTGATCCAAGAGATCATTCGCCAAGATGTCATCCGTACTCAGGAAGAACTAACGGTACGGTTGGCTCGACATGGCGTCGCTGCCACCCAGGCGACAGTCTCCAGAGACATTAAAGATTTGGGTCTGATCAAAATTCCTTATCTGGATGGCCACCGCTATGCCGTCCCCCATCAGGGTGAGGTGGCGGGAGCTCAAGATCGCTTGACTCGAGTGCTGAGAGAGGTTTTGGTGAACGTTCAGGTTAGCGAAAACCTAGTCGTGGTCAAAACTCTGTCAGGCGGAGCGGACGTAGTCTCGGAAGCCATTGATCGACAAGAATGGCCGGATGTGGTCGGGACGTTGGCCGGCGACAATACGGTGATGGTGGTCGCACGCGAACGGGATTCGGCTCCGCTGATAGCTCAGCGTTTGTTGAGTCTAGGATAAGATAGGGGAGGGCGAGGTTCGCCATGTTACGCTCCTTCAGGGCACTGAACTACGGGCTTTTTCGACAAATCGAGATGGACTGGTCTTCGGGCTTTACGGCGGTTACCGGCGAATCTGGAGCCGGGAAGTCGCAACTTCTAGCCGCGATGCTTTCGCTGTTGGGAGAGCGTTGGGACAGTTCCAAATTTGGACCGCTGGCCAACATGGTGAAATTGGCTGGCGAATTCGAAGTCGGAGCAGAACATCCGCTGTGGTCTCAGCTTGCCGACTTCGATCTGGAACCCGATGATATGTTGACGGTGACGCGTGAGGTTTCCCCGGATGCACGTTCGATATTTCGAATACAAGGACGGACCGTGCCTCGGCAAACGGTGGCCGATATCGCGCCATGGCTGATCGAGGTGATGCACCAAGGTCATGTATCGAGATTTTCAAACAATGAGGCATGGACCGAATGGCTTGATCGCTATCTGAATTTGTTGCCACTGGTCGACGAGGTGACTGCGGCCTATACTGAGTGGCAAGCCCTGGTGAGACAACAAGAGCAGTTGGCTCTGGAAATGCTGGACGTGCACGATTGGAAGCGTCAGCGCGAAATATTGGAAGAGATTGACCAAGCCCAGATTCAACCGGGTGAAGACTCGCAGTTAACGGAACAATTAGAGCGCTTTCGTTCGCTCAATCGCTTGCAGCAAGCCTACGAACGCGTGTATCGTCTGATTGAGGATGACAGTGAGCATGGCTTGGTATCACTACTTAGAATGTGGGAGCGAGAAGTCGCTCAATTGGCGCAATTGGATCCAAGGGTGGATCCCCTGCGCGATCAGGTGCTCACAGTGGTAGAAACGACGCTTGACGTGCGTCATGAGTTAGCCAAATGGTGGGAAGATTTTGAGCGCGATCCCTTGCTGCAGGAACGGCTCGAAGCCCGGTCGGATTTATTAGCCCAACTCAAACGGCGCTATGGTCCCGATTTAGACAGCGTACTGGCTTATGCCGAACAAATTCGGCAGGATCTAGAACGACACCAAACGGTGGCCGTTCGCAGCGCTCAATTGACTGAAACCGTAAAAATCAAAGAGGCCCACTATCGAAAATTGGCCCAATCTTTGTCTGAGGCACGACAGTCGGGGATGTTAGCCACAGGGCGAGCCTTGACCAAGCTGCTTCAGCAATTGGAGATGCCGGCAGCCGATTTATCTCTGCGCATCGAGGCGGCGGCGCCAGGGCCGAGAGGCATGGATGCGGTGACTTTTTGGTTTAGTGCAAACTTGGGCAGAGACCCCTTGCCTCTCCCCAAGAGCGCATCTGGCGGAGAACTGGCACGGATTGGACTATCGATGGCGGTATTAGTCCGTGGTGAACCGGCATCGACCTTGTGGCTTGACGAAGTGGATACAGGATTAGGGGGACGAAGCGCCGCGCGGGTGGCGGCCATGATGGCGGATTTAGGCAAAGAACTGCAAATCATTGCCATTACCCATCAGCCCGTAGTAGCCAGTCGGGCTGACCACCAGGTGATCGTCAAAAAATCCACCGACGCGGAGCACACTGAAGCGCAAATCAGCCTCGTCAATGATGAGGAAAGAGTGGAAGAGGTGGCACGCATGCTGAGCGGAGGTGCTGAACCGACGGCACTTCAGCATGCCCGCCTGCTTCTCGGCGACCCTCGGTCGCTAAGACGACGTCGAAGTTAAGGACATCAAACTATGCGCATGATGATCGCAAGTTTACCGATAGGAACCGGCCACGATATCGCGGCGCGGGCTCTGGCTGAGGCAATGGGCAAAGCCGGAGTCGATGTGTATTTTTCCCACCATTTGGCCGGGCCGTCGAAATTGCATACGGCCAGCTATTTTCTGTCGGTCCGGTACGCGCCGTGGCTTTTTTCCAAAGCCTTTCACTGGGGGGACGGAGCCACATTCGCTTGGCGGAGACACCGCACAAGTTGGCGAGCTATCGGCCTTAACCTCCTGGCCGCGGTATTTGAACAGTATCGACCGGACTGGGTCGTGGCCACTCACCCCTTCGCCTTAACCGCATGGACGGCATTAAAGACCCGCTACCCACAGTTGAAAGTGATGGGTGTGTTGACAGACCTCAGTGCCCATCAGTTTTGGTGGGAACCCGATTCTGACGCGTATGCGGTATGGCTGCCGGAAGAGCGCCAAGATTTAGTGCGTTTTGGGTATCCTGAGGATAAGATATGGGATACGGGAATCCCTATTCGTTCCATTTTTCATGATGACGCTTTGCAGTTCGCACGTCTGTTCGATGGGCCTATCGTGGTGTTGGGCGGTGGCCTAGGCATCGGCCCTTACCACCGAATTTTAAAAGATTTGCTATCCTTTGATATGCCGATTTTGGCGGTATGCGGCCAAAACGAGCGCCTTCGCTGGCAACTCAGCCAGCAATCGTGGCCTGCCAATGTTACCATCGCCGGCTATGTAGAAAACATGCCTGAAGTGTTGTGTGCCAGTCGGGCAGTGGTAGGCAAGCCGGGCGGCGTCACTGCCGCCGAGGTGTGCCAGGTTCAAGTGCCATGGTTGCTGACGCATTGGATCGCGGGTCAAGAAGAGGTAAACCGGGATCGCCTGACCTCGCATAATTTGGCGGTACTTGGAGACCATGGACTTCAAGATGCATTGGCACCACTTTTGGTGGACTCGCCAACGCGCCGGCTCATGCTCCAAAGCCAGTCCGATTTGGCTCGGCCCAACGCCTCTAGCGATATTGTGAGCCGAATCCTAGCCTTTCAATAAGCCTTAGGTTTCCTTCCTTGTCATCACCTTCTCTCTGTTACCGAGGATGAACCTCTGCCCCAGACGGCAAGGTAAGGTCGAGAGGAGGTGATAGGGCATGAAAAAAGCATTCGGGCTTTTGGCGGCAGGCCTGTTGCTGCTCGTGGGTCTTTCTCGGCCATCTTCTATTCTTTGCACGTGGCCAAAACCCCTTTGGCTTCCGACTCGTCATACTCTGTCGATCCCTTGGTCTCGCTGGTTGCCGATTGAGGCTGAAGCCAGCCCCGCCCGTGCCGTGGAAATTGATCATCACCGAGACCAGGGATGGACGTCTATTCGCCATCGCGTTTGGTATCTTAGGGCCAATCACCAGGGAGTCTATCGCCTGAGGTATCGGATGATGGGCATGGTGCCCTTTGGAACATCTTGGGTGCGGGCAGACGCGCCACTGTCGGTGGTGCCAGGCGGTGAAGCGATTGGCATTATGGTCCGTACCAAAGGTTTGATTGTTCGGGCTCTGGTCTCGGTCCAAGACGACCGCGGGCAAAGTGTCTGCCCGGCGGAACAAGCGGGACTCAGGGTCGGCGATTTAATCACGGCGGCCAACCGTCGTCCCCTCTTGGACCAACAAAGCTTAGATCGAGCGATGGATCGAGCAGGTCGAAAAAGGCAACCGATGGACCTCACGGTGCGGGCGTCGGGGATCCACCATATCAAAGTGACGCCTATCTGGTCGACCCGCGACCACGCCTATGTCATTGGCGCCGCGGTGAGAGACGGCATGGCTGGCGTGGGCACCTTAACTTACTTCGAGCCCAGTACGGGCCAGTATGGCGCTCTCGGCCACAGCATGACAGATGGGCTGACCCGGATTCCAGCTCCAGTGTCGTCGGGCAGTGTGAGCGGTGCTGACATTATTAGCGTCATTGCGGCTGGTCGTGACAAGCCCGGCCAGAAGGTGGGGATTTTGGCTGCCCATGGGCTGGTCAGCGGTATGGTCTGGTCCAACGGACAGTTTGGGATTCATGGCAAGCTGCTGACGTGGCCCAAGGTCGGCCTTCGGGCCATACCGGTAGCCTATCCGGACCAAGTCCACCCCGGTGCCGCTCGACTCATTACTGTTCTCCACGGGCAGAAGGAACGAAGTTATCACATTCAAATCATTAAAGCCTACGCTCAAACTCATCCAGCAACCAAGGGAGTCCTGTTTCGAGTCACGGATCGCCAACTGTTGCAACGCACTGGTGGGATCATTCAAGGCATGAGCGGGAGTCCAATTATCGAAGACGGTCGTCTCGTCGGAGCGGTCACTCATGTGATGGTAGGCAAACCCTGGATTGG
>JAKAAL010000171.1 GCA_021802375.1 Bacillota bacterium
TAACGGAGTCTTTACCGTGCATCTCCTCCTTTTTGACAATCAATGAGGGTTTGCGTATGATAATGAAGGTTTTCGGGGGTAGTTGGGGGCTTGGTGCCTTCCTTGGACTTCAAATCCAATGGCCGGCGTTAGACGTCGGCGGTGGGTTCGATTCCCACATATCCCCGCCAAAGTCAAGCCCCGTAAGGCTTCCGTCGATCGGAGGCCATTTTATTTTGCCTTCAAAATACCCAAAAATCCCCAATTTTATCCCGCCCGTCACCACGAGCCGTCACCAAGAGAGTGCGGAGCCGAAAGACAAAAGTTAATTCCAGTGACCGCAGAGACGCCCCGAGCGAAGCGAGAAGTCTGACGCGTCAACAAGGGAGGCATGGCAAACTTCTCGGGCCTATGCCACACGCTTGAAGTATACGGACATGCATCACGATGTATTATGAATGCATAAACGATTCGAGGCCTATTAATTGCCCGCGTAGCACGGAGGGGATGGCGTGCAGCGGACCAACATTCATCTGGACCAGGACCAGTTACGACTCCTCAAACATCTGGCTGCCGAAGAGAATAAGCCGGTTCCCGATTTTGTTGTTCGGCAAACGGTGGACCAGTTCTTGCGCCGTCGATTAGAAAACGATATGACGCGGCAAAACGACATGAACGACCCTCATGAGCGGGTGCGCAACCGTCCGGAATGTCAGCGCGAGTGCTAGACGCCTATTAGATCTGTGGCTTACCGTCGTCATGGGTGTGGGGCCCTGTTGGAAGAGCTTGTGGAAATTCTGCGACGGCCCAAGATCGAAATACGACTTGACGGATGAAAGCGTACGGGACCGCTGAGGAGACATGCTGTCGTTATCCCTTTCCA
The DNA here is from genome assembly GCA_021802375.1 of Bacillota bacterium. The sequence continues at coordinate 863 of JAKAAL010000171.1, forward strand.
TCACACGGTCCGCTTGGTATCCAATCCAACTTTACCATAATCTTGCGTTCGCTTGATTCAATCTTGGATTAACAAGACTTGGATGATATGCTAGAAGAGATTCTTTTCCCGTTTTCTAGGTTGGGTGAGGTGAGCAATATGGCCATAAGTTACAAAAAGCTATGGAAGCTTCTCATTGATAAAGATTTGAAGAAAAAGGATCTCCAACATCTGGCGGGGATCAGTTCGGCCTCCATTACAAAGCTGGGCAAGAACGAGAATGTAAATACCGCTATTCTTCAAAGGATATGCAAGGCCCTGGAGTGCGACTTCGCCGACATAATGGAAATGACTGATAACACAAAAACGGAGCGTAAATACCGGCTTAAGGAGATTTCAGATTGGGACCGAACTTGAAAACCAAGCATACCAAATCTAAGCAGAGGGTAGCGGATCACGGTGAAGTGTTCACCGATGAGCGAGAAGTCAACGCGATGCTTGACCTGGTTAAGTACGAGACGGAGCGCATTGATAGTCGGTTCTTGGAACCCGCTTGTGGTAACGGTAACTTTCTCGCCGAGATACTTCGTCGCAAGCTAGCGGTTGTGAAAACTAGATATAGTAAGAACCCGGCTGATTACGAAAAGTATGCCGTTCTAGCGCTCACAAGCATTTACGGCGTTGAACTGTTGCAGGATAACGTCGATGAATGCCGCGAGCGGATGTTTTTGATATTCGACAGAGATTACACCTCAAACTGCAAGAAATATGCGAACGACGAATGTCGCGAGGCCGCACACTATGTCTTACGTCATAATATTCTCTGTGGCGACGCCTTAACTTTGAAACAGGCCTCCGGAGAGCCGATAATATTTGCCGAATGGTCCATGGTGCCAGGGGACCAACTAAAGCGGAGGGACTTCCGTCTCGATCAGATGCTCGAAGGCCATCAGCAACAGATGTCCCTCTTCATGGCTGATTGGGAATATGATGACGAAATACAGGCGTTTATCCCTCTTCCGATCCGGGAATTTCCGCCTGTGCATTACAGGAGGGTGCAACAACATGAACGGAACTGACTTCTACACAAATACTTATAATCCTGACGTTCTGTTGTGCCTTGCCAATCTGAGTAACGACGAGGTCTTCACTCCGCCGGATGTTGTGAACAAGATGCTCGACACTCTGCTCCCGGAGATTTTCAGAGACAAGTCCACGACTTTTCTTGATCCCGCGTGTAAGTCGGGGGTATTTCTTCGCGAAATCGCCAAGCGTCTGCTGATAGGTCTTGAGGATGAATTCCCGGATTTGCAGAATCGCATCGACCACATATTTAAGAGGCAGCTTTTTGGAATCGCTATTACAGAGATGACCTCACTCCTGTCAAGGCGGAGCGTGTACTGCTCGAAGTACCCGAACGGGAAGTATTCGATTACGACGTTTGGCGATGCGGAGGGCAATATACGGTATAAGAAAATACAGCATAGGTGGATCGGAACCAAGTGTGCTTTTTGCGGGGCGTCTAAAGCTGAGTATGACCGAAACGAGTCTCTCGAAACCCACGCGTATGAGTTCATCCACACCAGCAAACCGGAGGAGCTATTTAAAATGAAATTCGATGTAATAATCGGGAACCCTCCCTACCAATTGGATACAGGCGGTTCCGGGCGACAGGCTAAGCCGATTTATAATTTATTTATTGACCAGGCCAAAAAACTTAATCCCAGATATTTGGCGATGATCATCCCATCAAGATGGTTTGCTGGTGGAATGGGACTCGACGATTTCCGTAAAAGCATGATCGAGGACCAACGTATCAGAGTCTTGGTCGATTATGCGAACGCGAAAGACTGTTTTCCGCAGAATAGTATTAGCGGTGGAGTATGCTATTTTCTGTGGGATAGGGACCACAGGGGTGTTTGTTCCATTACAAGTGTCAAATACGGTGAACAAAATACCATGCTTAGGAGCTTGAACGAATTTCCGGTGTTAGTACGGTACAATGATGCTGTAGGTATCCTACGAAAAATATCCGGTTATCATGAAGATCCCCTAAGCAGTATAGTCAGTTCGCTAACGCCGTTTGGTCTTCCGACCAATTATCGTGGTACAGATCAGCGTCAAAGGCCAGACGATCTAACCCTATATGCTAGCAATGGCGTTTCTTACGTGAGAAACGAAGAAGTGACAAAAGGACGCCAATACGTAAATAAATACAAAGTGATGGTTAGTAAGACTGGTGCTGAACATGCTGGCGAACCAGGAAGGGACGGAAAATCCCGTGTTTTAACTTCATCGATGCGCGTATTGGAACACGGTGAAGTCTGCACACACTCGTATTTTTTAATCGGCGCGTTCGAAGATAAAATGCAGGCCGAGCATGTGCTCGAATACCTCAAAACCAAATTTGTTAGGTTCTTGATTCTCCAGGCCATGACGTCAATAAACCTTTCAAAAGGGGTATTTCAGTTCGTCCCCCAGCAAGATTTCACGCGAACGTGGACTGATGAAGCCCTAGTCAAAAAATATGGACTTACTGATGATGAGATAGCGTTTATTGATAGCATGGTTCGACCGATGGACTTGGGCGGTGAGGAGCATGAATAAGGAGTTATTCCCGCTCCGCCCCGAGGCAATTCCTACGATTTATGCGTACGAAATCAGCAACCCCGAATACAAGGGTTTGCTCAAGGTCGGGTATACCTCAAAGGACGTTGAAAAGCGCGTTGAGCAGCAATTTCCAATAAAGCAGCCGGACGGAAAAAAACCCTACCGCATCCTGTTCGCTGAGTCGGCGATGTATTCTGATGGCACTCCATTCACCGACCATGACATTCATCGCGTTCTTAAGAAAAAAGGTTTCTTGCATGAAGGCGGAGAGTGGTTCCGTTGTACTGTAGACGACGTGCAAGCCGCGTATACAGCCGTCAGACACCGGATCGACAACGAAGAAAACCGTACTCAAAGATTCAAAATGCGCCCGGAACAGGAAGAAGCGGTTTCCAAGGCGATCGAGTATTACGCGGTAGCCTTAAAAGAGAAAGGTACACGTCCCGGCAAATTTCTGTGGAACGCCAAGATGAGGTTTGGGAAGACCTTTGCTGCGTACCAGCTTGCCAAGCGTATGGGCCTGATGAAAGTGTTGATTCTCACGTTCAAACCGGCCGCAGAGACGGCATGGCGTGAAGATCTTCGAACACATATCGATTTTGAAGGCTGGCAGTTTGTATGCCGTGATGGTATGTCCTACGAAGAGGCGGATAAAACGAAACCGATAGTCTGCTTTGGTTCTTTTCAAGATTACCTTGGTACGAACGAATCCGGTGGAATCAAAGCGAAGAATGAGTGGGTCCATACCACCAATTGGGATTTGGTCATATTCGATGAATATCACTTTGGCGCATGGAGGGAGAACGCAAAGAAGCTGTTTGAACAAGAGGACGAGGACGCTTACGACTCTCTCGACGTTGAAAAATACAAGCAGGACGAAGCGGACAATGCCTACAACGAGACTTTCCTGCCAATTACGACGAGGCGGTATCTTTATCTTTCGGGCACACCGTTTCGGGCGCTTAATTCCGGCGAGTTTATCGAGGAGCAGATATACAATTGGACCTATTCCGACGAGCAGCGGGCAAAGGAGCAATGGGGTGAAACGCCGGACAACCCCTATGTCGCTTTACCGCGCATGGTAATGATGACCTACAAGATACCGGACAGTATCCGTCAAATTGCCATGCAGGGGGAATTTAACGAGTTTGACTTGAACGTATTTTTCTCGGCGAAGGGCAAAGGTAATGAGGCAAGATTTGTCTACGAAGACGAAGTGCAAAAATGGCTCGATCTGATTCGCGGTTCCTACCTCGGTACTACCATCGATGACCTAAAACTCGGCGCGAAGAAACCGGAAATGCCGTATTCCAACAGCAGGCTGCTCAGCGTTCTGACGCATACGCTCTGGTTTTTGCCAAATGTCGCATCGTGTTATGCCATGAAAAACTTGCTCGGCCAGAAGCAAAATACGTTTTTCCATGATTACAAAATAAATGTGGCTGCCGGGCGCGGAGCGGGCTCGGGTGCTGAGGCCCTTGGCCCCGTCCTAAGGTCAATGGGTAACCCGCTGGAGAGTAAGACGATCACGCTTTCATGCGGTAAGCTGACCACTGGCGTCACGGTCAGGCCATGGACAGGCATCTTCATGCTCCGCAATCTATCTAGCCCAGAGACGTACTTCCAAGCCGCTTTCCGCGTTCAGAGTCCGTGGGAAATCCCGACCGGCTCTGGAACCAGCGAGATTATGAAGCGCGAGTGTTATGTATTTGACTTTGCGCTTGAACGTGCCCTGAGGCAGATTTCCGATTATAGTTGCCGCTTGAATGTAAATGAAAGTAACCCGGAGAAAAAGGTGGAGGAGTTTATACACTTTCTGCCCGTTATCGCCTACGACGGCAGTACCATGAAACAGATTAGTGCCAGCGATATACTTGACATAACCATGGCGGGAACATCCGCAACGTTGTTAGCCCGCCGCTGGGAAAGCGCCCTGCTTGTGAATGTGGATAACGAGACTCTTTCGCGTCTGATGGCCAACAAAGACGCTATGAAAGCGTTGGAAAGTATTGAGGGATTCCGTAGCTTGAACTCGGACATCCAGACCATCATTAACCTGTATGACGATGTGAAGAAGGCGAAGAGCAAGGGCAGGCAACTAACTTCGAAGGAGAAAAAGAAGCTCTCCGATGAGGAGAAAGAATACAAATCAAAGCGGAAGATGATCCAGGAAAAGCTTATCAAATTTGCTACTCGCGTTCCTATATTCATGTACCTGTCGGATTACCGAGAGTACAGTCTGAAAGATGTTATCACGCAACTTGAACCTGGGCTGTTCAAACGGGTCACGGGGCTGAACGTGAAGGACTTCGAGTTACTTGTGTCATTAGGCGTGTTCAACGGTCCGCTCATGGAAGACGCAGTCTACAAATTTAAACGCTATGAGGATGCCAGTCTCAGCTACACGGGAATCGACAAGCATGAGGGTGAAAACGTTGGCGGGTTTAATACAATTCTTACTGCCGCCGAATACGATAAATTGTTCGCGTCGCAGCAGGTTTCTATGACGGAGGTAAGTCAGCAATTTGATGACTTACCGGAAGTCGCAATAGATTTTGGGAGTGACCAAGAAGACGAAGACAACATTCCGGAAAAAGTACCATCAAGGGGGACGGAGATGACAGAACCCGAGGGGAGACTGACAGCCTCGACCAGCCATACACCATCAAGGAGGCCCGTGGCCCGTGCGCCGAAAAACGCGATAGATACTTCCATGATAGAACGTGGCTCACCTCTCATCCATAAGACGTTTGGCAGAGGCATCGTCGTCAAGATAACCGACGATACAATAATAGTGGCCTTCGGAAAGGCGGAGAAGATGTTTATGTTCCCAGACGCCATTCAGAGGGGCTTTCTCAGCATAGAGTGAGCATGGGGTCATTCCCGACGATGTCCCACCTGCAGACTTTGGAACATCGCACTTATTCGATGGTCCGTTATAAAGTTCAACCACGACCGGAAAGTTCCCGAGCGAAGTAGTGGACCCGTCCCGGTATGAGCAAGAGTACCTTGACGCGCGGGTTCCCGTAAAAGGATCGCGTTATGGACTGAGTCGTTAGGCCAAGGTGTTTCCCGGTGTGGCTGGGAAGCGGTGTTGGGACGCTGCCTTAGCGTCTCCGTTATTGAGTGGAGACTTCCAATGTATCCAGCCAGTCCTGATAGGACTGCAGGGATATAGGACATCTCGCCGCATATGAGTGGTGTCCACCCAACCATTCCAACAATGAAGCCATCCTGGGGTTACTAAGGTGAATTCCTATCCGTAAGAATGGAATCCTAGGAATTGCTTGGTCCGTTTTCTCGGTCCATAGCGCACACAACGTTTCCGCTGTGTTGCTGCTTCCGATCAGTTCATATGCTTTTGCTGCTTGCGATTCGTCCGGATTCGCAAACGCCCACGCTACCATTCGGCCGACGTCTCGTAGTGTCGTCAGCGGAATGCGACTATCTTCGGGCCCCACTGCTCGCAAAGTTGCCAGAAATAGTCGACCGACCATCGGCCGGTGGCCATCCAATAGTTTTTGAATCGGTCGAGCAAAGGGTAAGCTTGCGCCCCGAAAATCATCCATGAAGAGACTCGGCCGCAAGATGCTAAACGGGAGTCCAGATTGTCGTAATTTCTGTTCAAGAATGGCCTTGCTGGCGATGGCTGCGACGTTTTGTTTGCGTTCGGCCCCTAGTCCAGAACTATAGACAACATGTGGATTGTTGCCCACTTCCTTGGCTGCTTGAATGACATTGGATCCTAACCGCACTTCCTCTTTCAAGCCCAGATCCCAGAAGTTCTGTACGCTGAAGATCCCGGTGACATGGCGGATTGCCGCTTTAAGGGAATCGAGGTCCGACAGGTCTCCTTGGACCAGAATAGCGCCTTTGTCCTTAAGTATTTGAGCGTTGGGACTGGCCGGATTCCGTGTGAAGGCATGCACGGTCCATCCGGCGTCTAACAACGCGCGGGCTACGTGCCCGCCTTGATTGCCCGTGGCGCCGATGACCAATAGGGGGCCTTTCATTGTCATATTGACCGCCCGTGCGTAACGGGGTGTACCTTGCTTTTGTGAGGCAGGTTCTCCCTTAAATGGAAATTAATGGTACGCAAAGGAATTTGCGGACCCGATGGCGAAGAACTCCTCATCATAGAAGGTCTGGCGACCGATGAGGAGGAGTTGTACGATGATAGTAGCGAACCATGACCGGCAATGCAAGATCG
>JAKAAL010000172.1 GCA_021802375.1 Bacillota bacterium
CAAGAGCTCTGGATATCAAGGACACTTCAGCTTGGAACCGCATCTGTCCCAGAACATCGAAGGTGTCGAAGAGAGTGTAGGCGGGCTTCAGACGCTGTTGTCGGGAGGAAAGTGATGGATGAAGCGAAGAGCCGTGAATACCTATGGAGTCTACTTGGCACCTTGCCTTCTCGAGACCGTCCCATCTCGGCGGACTGCTTGGCCGTGTTTGAGCGCGATGGCTACATCGTGGAACATCTTCTCTTGGAGTTAAACGGAATTGAACCCGTACCAGCCTACTTTACGACACCAAAGGTTCGAACAGGGCCGTTGCCCACCGTGCTTTATAATCATGCCAGCGGGGCTTACGAGATTGGCAAGCAGGAGCTGCTGAGCGGCCGCCCGGCTTTGACTGATCCTCCTTACGGCAAAGTACTAGCCGATCTTGGCATCCAAGCATTGGCGATCGACTCGTGGGCGTGGGGTGAGCGCCGCGGACGGCCTGAAAGCCAACTGGCCAAAGCCATGTTGTGGCAGGGAAAGTCCCTTTGGGGAATGATGGTGTTTGATAGCGTGCGTGCCATGGATTACCTCATCACGCGTTCAGATGTCATCCCTGGCAAAATTGCCACCATGGGACTGTCGATGGGGAGCACCATGGCCTGGTGGACGGCGGCCTTAGACCCGAGGATCTGGCTGACCATCGATCTCTGCTGTCTGACAGACTTTCACACCTTAATCGAAATGCAGGGCTTGGACGGGCATGGCCTCTATTATTACGTTCCGGGTTTACTGCAGCATTTCAGCACCGCTGATATCAATCGTCTAATCGCACCGCGGCCCCATCTTAGTCTGAACGGAATCTACGACCCATTGACCCCTGAGCTTGGGCTGATGCGGATTGATAAGCAACTTTGCCGAGTCTATGGGGACATGGGCGCCTCGACCGCTTGGAAGCTGTTTCGTTCGTCGACGGGTCATTTTGAAACGCGGGCCATGCGCCGCGAAGTCATAGCCTGGTTGAAACGATGGTTGCTCGATGAGATCGATTAATCGGAAAACTTCACCGAAGCCGATGCATCCAGGAGGATCCTCTATCGGCACACCGAGCAGAAACCAATGCAGCGCTTGCCGCCGGGAAAAATCTAATGAGGGGCATCGGTTCCTCAGACACCCCTCATGGTCGCTACGTTTAGTCTCTCGAGTTCAGTTGGTGCTGCCCTTGCTTGGAAGCACGCCAGCAAGCGAATTGATGCCCAAAGGCACGCTCACCGCTTGGGCTGCAGGAAAGGTTGGGGACGTCGGTTGTAAGGTATAGCTGCCGCTACTGTTTGCCACGTATGCTTCGGAAGCATAGGTGCCTTTCAAAAATTGATAGATGAGATTGTAAAGTACCTCGTGTCCGTAGAAATCGGTTAGGAGCCCTTGGGTATTTTGATACCACGCAAGGGGAACGCCTTTGGCATAGCCGTAGGCCATCGCTGCGTCCTGGTAGGTGAGATATCGGTTGGTTCCGAGAAGTGCGCCAGGATTGGCGGCCGCATAGGGAAACTCCATTTCCACCCCGAGGCCATATTGCTGGGCCGTCTCCGCGACCGCCTGGAAGCGTTCGGTGGTTATGGCGGGATTAAAGGCGTAGTTAGGTTGTACGATGGCCACATCAAAGCCGAGTTTCCGCCAAATCTTATAACCCGTCGCCCCATAGAAGGGAATCCAGTAGAATTTTTGGCCTTGTTGATGAATGGCGTTTGCGGTCGCTTGAACCAAATGGACTTCGCCAGGTACTTGTAAGGGGACGGATTCGTTTTGCCAGTAAAATCCGGCCAAGGTGAGATTGTTGAGATGGGCTGCACTCCACGCTGTTTCAACCTCGTGGATAAACCAGGTTACGGCCGCGATGCGGTTCGTGGGGTTTTGGAAATCGATGGTTTGGCCGTCCAGGGTGCCCCAATCGGATATGTTTGTGCGGGGATAGGGGATGGTAATCACGACGTTCACTTTATGCCCGGGGTCATTTAGCGCTGCTTGACCTTCGGAGACCGCCTGATTGAGGGCGGGCAGTTCCGTGAGGGTGCCCGTGGCGTACGGGCCGAGATTAAACAGGCGTTGTATCCAGGTGGTCCAACCGAGTTGATTGGAGGTGTTCGAACCGGCACCAAGCTCCGCCAAGATGCTAGGAAAATACCAGTCTTTGATCTGTCCCGTAGGAGAGTCGTAGGTAATCATGGGCAACCATTGAGATGTAGTGAGGTTCCAAGGAAAGACGGTCTGGTTGTAGTTAGCGCTTAACCATAACGGAGTCAGCAACAGGTCGTTGACGCCGTTCGTCTGGCTAGTGGAAGCATAGCCCGCCGCGGGCGTATTTTGCAACGGTGAGTTAGCAGGCACCGCGGGCTTCGAACCTGACTGAATGCCTGGTTGCCCCATGACTTGAATCTCGTCGCTGAAGACAAAGACATCTACCGGGAACTGAATTCGGACGTATTGAGCTGAGATGTTCAAGTTTTGCGTCTGGAAGGCGACGGACTCGACAGTTTTCGTCGAGATGGGCACGGGCGATGGGACGTCGGCAATTCGCTGCCAGTCCGTTCCGTTGGTGGAGACTGAAAAGATGGCCCTTTCTGGCAAAAAGACGCCATAGCCCGGGGAGTTCAAGAAATCTTGACTAATCGAATGCACGGTGTCGACCTGGCCCAAATTCAGCGTGATCGTTCGATTATCTTGGTGACTATAGCCTACCCATTGATGATTGTCTTGACCACCGGAAAAGATATTGGGATTGGCAAACTGGCCGTTGGTCAGTACAGACCCCGAATCCTTCCAGACGTTTTGGGTACTAAAAAACGCGTCCGGTATGCCTGCGGCTACGGTGTAGGGTTTGCCCAAAGCGAGGTCGACCGTAGCGGCGGTCAAATGTCCTGAGCTCTCGGCCCAAGTCGTTGTCGCCGGAACGGCCAACATCATCGCTGCTACTGATACAGCGATGGCAGGAGTCCATCTCATGTGGTTCACCTCTCAGCATATTTTAGAAAATTCACCCAGGTACTTTGACAACCAATTCGAGGTTCGTTCGCAGATCCCTGCGCAAACGAAAGAATATTTTCTTCGATAATTGTGTGAAGGGGAAATAGATTTTCCTTAGAGGATGTCCGTTGGCGGCCTTCTTGGGAGGAGGTGTGGATGTTAGCCAGGGGCGTAGCGTGGTTGATGGAACATGGGTTAGCCCCCGGTTTGCCGCGTGGCTAAACATCATATCTCGCTGGGCGGTGGGGATGGTCGCGCAAGATGTTACTACCAGAGGATCATGGATGGATTCCCCATAGGTATAAGGCGGGGATTGGCCGTGCCGTCGCCCAGGACGCTCTGCTACCCTTTAAACCCCACGAATCATAAGGGCTTATGATTTGAAAAAAAGCACCTTAGATGCCAGTGCGATGTGGGGAGTGCTCTGCCTTGAGCCGCGAGATGAATCGCTTTGCGGAAAAGCTGGTTGGAGAAGTTGGTCAGCATGAGTCTTTGGGCGATGAAAGCCCTGCTGTTCCGTTTGTGGAGTGACAACAGACAACTTCTCCAGTCAGCGGAGAGGATGGTACACTTTCCTGCTAGACCCTATGCGAAAACGGGGAGGTCTTACCCGAAACGTGGGGGTATAGCAACCACCCTTGGATGCTAGCTGCCGTTACCGCCAAGGGCATCTTCGCACAGGGTCTGGTTGTAATACCTTCATTACCCAGCTTGGTCGCGGTGACGTTCGGGCTTGCGGTTTTCGAAGTCTCCTACATAGGAGCATTTCGGGTAGTTCGCGCAGATAGCGTAAATATCGCCTGTACGCTGCAACGTTCGATACACCAGTTCGCTCTCTCGGCAACGCGGGCAACGCATGCCTTCCTTAGTCATTTCGAGTCCTCCTTTGACTTTGTGATGAACTGCACAAGAGCAGTATATCACACATTCGCGATATTGTTGCACGAGTGTAGCAAACCGTGAAGGTTTTACCCAACGATCTTGGAATCTCAAGTGCCTAGGTTTAGGCCAAGACGGCTAAGCTATTTTATTAGCGGCGCTCGGATGGGATTGGGCCAGCCCGACCACTGTAACACGGCTTCGGAAAAGAGGGCGTTGGCCCATCCGAACCATGGCCGCGTGTAACGCCATGGCCGGTTGCCATCGACGCTCTCATGGATCCAGCCAGTGCCTGCATCCGCGGCGGCGACTTGAGCTAACTTGGTCAAGGCCACGTTCCGGTCACCCTCGGTGATCGCTTCCATGATTACGGCCATTGGCCAGATCCGATGTTTCGGGGTATGGCTGCTACCGATCCCTTCGAGAAACCTGCCCCGATGCCAATAGGGATTTGCGGCGGATAGGATGAGACGTCGTGTGGCCTGGTAGGTCTCGTGCTCCGGGGAGCAGAAAAACAGAAACGGGGCGGAGAGCAGGCTGGGAATGTTGGCATCGTCCATGATGAGCATCGCGCCTCGGCCGTCTACCTCATAGGCCCAGTGGGGCTGGCCATTGGTAAAGAACGTGCCATATTGGGAAACTGCTGCGATGAGGCGGTCGCGCAGGCCACGCGCGCGTTCTGCCATGCGAACGTCGTCAAAGATGCCCTGGCTCCACTCCACCACCATATCCAAGCATACGGCTGCCATCATTTGGCCAGGGATGTTATAGCATAGGCCCACGGCATCATCGCTGGGCCGAAATCCGCTCCAGAGCAGGCCGATCGCAGGCGCCATGGCAGAAGTCAAGTGATTTCGCCGACCACCCAAAAAGCGATGAAAACGATATGCGCTTCGTTCGGCATGACGGGCCTCCGTTTCCATGACCTGCACGATTTGCTCAATAGCGGGGCGGAGATCGCGAATGACGTGATGACGCCCACTCTTCTTCCAATAAAGCCACCACAGTCGCACCGGATAAGCGAGCGAATCCAGGGAAAACTTTCGCTCAAACACCCATCGGTTTCTTTGAGTTTGGTCCCAGAATGTGCTCATCTTACCGCTTGGACCCGCGTTGAACGCGTTGGCATAGGGATCGATGGTTATGTAAAGGGCCTGGCGGCGGATGACGCCCTCCACCAACTGTGCCAAGTTCTCGTCTTGGTCGACGAAACGGACATATGGTTCAAGCTGTCCGGAGGAATCGCGAAGCCACATGGCGGGGATATCTCCCGTGATCACAAAGGGGAGACGGTCAGGCCAAGAGACAGCGGCGGGCAGCGCATCCAAGAAAGCGTGACGCATCACCCGAAGTACGGCGGGATAGGTTCGCCATTGATCGGAGATGGCGAACATGACCTGCTCGAGCACTTCGCTGAGGGTGGCCAAAACGCGCGCTAGGCCTGCGCGGTGGCCTTCATGGCCGTCCGCACCTGATGCAAAAAAAGCGAAATATCTTCTAAAGGGGGCGTGTTTCGCTGGCGTGGATTTTGGTCACCGGGCCACAACCATTCCACGGGCAAAAATCCTCGGTAGGAGCTTTGCCTGAGCAAACGAAAAAAGCGCGGCAAGTCCAACCTTGCTTCACCATTGGGGCCGGCCGGACGTTCTTTGACCTGAAAGCTTATCGTCATTGGCAAAGCCCGAGCAATGTCTTGATACCAGTCGTAGGCCAAAGGCGATCCGCCAAAAGGGCGAAAGGACCCCGTGTCGTTGACGATACCAACATTTTTCCTGTCAACCCAAGTGATGGTTTGGACAATTTGCTCAGCGGACGACATCATGTCCCCATGGTTTTGCAGACCGATGAGGATGTCGTAGTTCTGCGCGAAGTCGGCCAATTCCTGCAAGTGAGGTACCAGGCGCGACCGCACGATGGCGGGCCAGCCCAGCTCCTCGATGTCGGATGGAGGATGGCCAGCAAACACGCGCAAGATAGGGGCGCCCATCTGTTGGGCCATCCGCACCCAGAATTTACTGCGCTCCAGATCCTTTAGGCGCGATTTCTCGTCGGGCTGGACGAAGTCGTTAGAAACTCCACTGCCACTAACGGCCAGGCCGAGCTTGAGAATTTGCTCACGTAAGGCCCGTACATGGGCTAGGATCTGGGACTCGGGCAAGGGGGACTCGTAACCTGGCACATAATAGGCAGTGAGGTCGACTGCGTCGAACCCGGCCTCGCGGGCAAATCGCACCGCCGATAGCGTGTCCATGGGAGGCGCGTCTGGGTGACCTGTAATCGAGGCTTTGAGATTGGCATCGAGACTATAGAAGTTTAGGCTTAAAGGAAAATCACCGGTGTAATAGTTGCCGTCGTTGGCTTCATCCATGGCCCACACCTCCCTCACTGGCCGAGGTAAAGCATTGACCTCAGTAAGGCAGAGAAGGGGCCGGTTGTCAACGGCGGCTCGGTTCCCGGACGAGTGTGCCCCCGCGGTTCCACCGGAGCGGCAGAACCCCTAAAAGAGCACACGTTTTGGTCAACCTTACCATACTCTGGGCTTGGTCCGGGAAGATGACGCGCACGGAAGAAGGCATCTGGCGTTCTTCAGGGCCGCTGTCCGTGACCGAAGGAAAGCCCCATGGGACTTGACCCCTCCAGTATGTGCTAGGTAGCTCACCGATCCTTAGTCGGCACGGTTCCCTCCAATCTCCATCGATGCTCTGGTTAAGAAGGGGAGCCAACTGTGGATAAATCGCCAACGGCAAAAAGCCCGTGTCCAACCATTGGCTATAGGGAATGGTTGGACGCCCGTTGAGTATGAAATGAGTTTTCTGACGAGGTGGGCGGCGACTAGGTGGCAACGCCTAAAACGCACCGTTTTTCGGATGCCTACAACCTTTCGGCGATCAAAAGATAGCGCCATACGTTGTCTGGATCGTCTAGTAGGGGCCGCCAAGGTCATCGCGAAACACCGTGCTGGCGGCGAAGTGAGTGCCCAGCCAATCGCTTCGGGAAAGTGGCGTGACGGTTTAGAAGTTCAGGTGGTGCGCCAGGTCTCCCACGGCCTCGACGGACACGCCGATGTGGCCTTGGGTATAGAAGCTGCTTGCGTAACGGCTCATAGAGGGCGATGCTTACGGTGTGGAACTCGATAACCATGAGGGCTCGGCGAGCCGTCGCCAGGAGTTGCTTGCCAACTTGGGCCTAAGACCGGGGGGATGTACGTGTACGCGTTTGTCGTTTCATCAACAAGAACGGGCAATACTTTATCCTCCTTATCCGCATGCGGTCGAAAATGGCGTGCACAGGGGAGGCGCGCCCCCTCTAAGCGGTAGGCGCGCTTTGGCCCTGGCGGGGATAGGAAAGCGTCATCGATGGGATGGCGATGGGAAGAAAGGGAGACTTCGTGGCCGACTTCGTACATATTTTGACGCAAAATATTGCTCCGCTGGCGCTTTTGATTGCCACCGGCATCGTGCTTCAGCGAATTTTTCGAATGGACCTTAGGACCATGTCGAAACTATTGTTCTATTTATTTTCTCCCGTTCTGGTGTTCGTCAAGCTCTACCAATCCACGGTCCCAGGCTCCGTTTTTTTGCGGGTCTTGCTCTTCTTTGTGGTCTTTTTTGTCGCCCTAAATGTCTTGGTGGAGATCGTCTCGCGCTTGCGTCGTTACCAGGGCGGCATACGGAGCGCCATGCGCAACAGCGTAATTTTCTACAACAGCGCCAACTATGGCATCTCCGTGAACCACCTGA
>JAKAAL010000173.1 GCA_021802375.1 Bacillota bacterium
GCACTCAATGGGGCTTTTTCATTGGTCGGGGGGAAATGGACGACCTATCGATTGATGGCGGAACGGATGGGGGATAGTGTGGCACGGTACTTAGAGATTAATCGGCCTAGTAAAACGTCCATTACGCCACTCAGGGACAAAGTTGACGATGCTTATAGTTCGGGACCCATCCTCTGCGAGTGTGAAGGAGTGTCAGCGGGAGAATTGGCACTGGGTGATGCAACCCTAGACGAGTGGCGCACCCGAACCTGGTTTGCGATGGGGCCCTGTCAAGGAACCATCTGTGCTCATCGCGGTGCCCTATGGGCGATGTCCTCTAAGAATGTGCCGGCCGTTATGGAAGAACTTTCTGACTTACGCAAGGAGCGTGAGCGTGGTTGGTGGCCCGTCACGTGGGGAGACAATGCCCGCGAATGGGCGTTCAATCAGGCACTGCGACATCAAACTCTAGCCGAGGAGGCTCTCACCGATGAATAGATCACCAGATGTTATCGTCATCGGACGAGGACCGGCCGGCCTCCTGTTTAGCAGTCTCGTGCTAGAACAAGGAGGGCGAGTCACCATGGTGGCTGACAGCCAAGGCAGCCTGCCTTTGTGGGGAGGCCAGCTTGACTTTCGTAATTATGATGACGATCAGCAGGCGGTAGAGGACCCTTGGGATTGGTGGCAGCGAGCACCCGGGGCACATGTTGGAGCAGCCCTACAAGACAACCTGTGGCGAACCTGGTGGCAACATTTGCATGACCTGTGGGACAGGATTGGGATTCCTATCGAGGGTGGCCTACCGGACAAAAACCGACGTGTAATTACTCCACTCGGACATCTGAAATCAACGTTTCTTGCCCCCGCTTGGCACTTTACTCAGGACCATGCCGGACCCATCACCCTGGTAGGCGTGCCGGACCTCGTGGATTTTCCTGCCACTACCATTGCCCAAATATATGAAAGGACAACAGGGCAATCGGCGACAGTTGTGGAATTGGAACGGACACCATCCTGGCGAATGGGCTGGAATAGTCTCAATTGGGCCTGGTATCTCGATAGTGAGGATGGTAAACAATGGCTGTTGGCGCAGGCCCGGAGAATAACACGGAACTCGGCCACACCCCTTGTTTTTCCCCAAATGCTCGGGGTGGATACCACGGAATCCCTGATTGCTGACTTGTCCCAGGTATGGGAAGGTGTAGTCGGCGAGATCCCGCTTCCACCTCCCTCGGTGGGAGGCATTCGCATCCAAAGGCGATGGGAGCGTTGGCTACGCAGGCAGGGGACGCGCCTATTTCAAGGGCATGTCACGACGGCAACTAAAGACTATGTTGTTCTGGGTAACGGTCAGAACCTTCAGGGTGGGCACGTCGTCTTGGCCACGGGGGGTGTCTTAGGGGGAGGAATTGAGGTAACCGTTGACGGTGTCGTGTGTGACCCCCTCATGAAGGTTCGACTAGGGTCGGTGAAAACGTCCAAGGACCTGGCAATTTTGGGATATAAACCTCGATCCAGCCCGCTCCCCGTAGTCGGGAGTGCGGTGGAGGGGTGCGATCCGAATCGACACGGGGATAGTGGAGCGATGATGCTCCTAACCAGCCGTGATGCCCTTTGGGAAGTGACGAGGCAAGGAGGGAGAGTAGCCCATGCAGGAGGCGTATGATGCCTGTTTAAAGTGCACCCTGTGTGTAAGCCAGTGTCCCGTGATGTCGGTGGACCCTGATTTTCCCGGGCCAAAGGTCCTGGGGCCGGAATGGTACCGACAATATCAGGCCAAGGCGATGGGACCCTCACCTCATGTCGACGACTGCACTTTTTGCCAAATTTGCGAATCGGCGTGTCCGGTGGACGTCCCCATTGCGCATCTCATCGCGGAGCAGAAGGCACTGCAAAAACCTTCACTTCGGGTCCGGGTTCGGAATGGAATTTTAGCAAGGCCACATTGGGTAGCGCGGATGACGTGGATGGCGACACTACCTAGGCCGATGCGACGGATCGGAAAAATTTCCCCTGAGGTCGTTCTCCCAAAGCGGCGGAGGAGTCATGCCAAAATCCTGGGGGAACCGTTGGCCTTTAACATGGGACGCGTCGGATTATTGGTCGATTGTTATAGCCGAGGTTATGACCAGGACTTAGTGACGAGAGCGTCCGAACTCCTAAGACTTTGGGGATTTGCCGTGACCACGATGCCAAAGACTTCTCAGTGTTGTGGGGCGGCGGCTTTTGCTGCTGGCAACCCTAGATTGGCAATGGCGACGGCACGTGATATGTTCGAATCGCTAGCACTCGACCAAGGGCAATATGATTACTTGGTGACGCTGAATGCAACTTGCGACGGTACCATCCGAGAGGAGTGGCCCGAGTACTATGGCATCCGTTTGGACGTCCCGATAATCCCCTTTGACGAACTAGCGTCAGAGGCCCCCAGCCCATTTTGGGAGAGACTTCAAAGCGTACCGGTGGAGTCCGGCGTGTGGGTCACCCACACCACCTGTCGCGGCAAAGTTGCTCGTGGGGACGGGCAGCTCTTGGAATTGGCCCTGCGCGCTGGTTATGCCAATGCCGAGCCTTCAGATGCCGTGTGTTGCGGGGCCGCCGGATCCTATGCCTTTAAGGCCGAACATGAGAGGGTTGCGACACGCTTGGCTCTTCGAGTTCGACATCAGGTGGAGACATCGAAAGCGCAAGGGATCGTTACGGATAGTGGGACCTGTGCCATTCACATGGAACAAGTCGCATCGGTTCCGACCAGGCATCCCGCATATTGGCTATACGCGCGATATCAACAGTATCTGGAGAGGAGTCAGTATGAAACCACGAATGCGTGAGGTTCCTCCGATAATTCCCGTGCTACGCAACCCTGACGATTGGGAGCTTTTGCGCGGGCGGGGAGGGTCGTCCCAATGGGTGTTTCTACTTGGGGGGCCTTTAGATGCAGTTTCCCAGTCGACGGCTTTGCTACAAAAGCACGGATGGGTGGTATTCATTCACGTCGACATGGTACGGGGCCTGGCTAATGACGCCGAAGGGTTGCGGTTTCTGGTCGATTATGCCAATCCCGACGGCATTATCAGCACCCATTCGACAACCATTACGCAAGCTAAACGTGCGGATCTGTGGACCATTCAACGGATTTTCTTGCTGGACAGTCAGTCCATCACCACGGGTATCCAGCAAGTTTTGTCTACGCGGCCCGACGCGGTCGAAACCCTGCCGGGAACCTTGCCGGAGGCCACTAACCGTATTGTCCGAGGGATTCCTTGTCCCGTCATCGCAGGAGGATTAATATCCACTCCTGAAGAGGTGGCGTTAATGCACGCGGCAGGTGTTCGCGGGATCTCGACGAGTAATCAAAAGCTGTGGCTCATCGACCGACAACCGACCCCGGGAATCATCGAGAGCCCATAAGGGGCAAACTTGGTGACCACCGAGCCTTCACTCATTTAAATTTACGGATCGTGAGATCTCGGGCAGGAAAATTTAATTACATCGCGAATTAGTAGAGAGAGGCAGGAGACACGAGGAGATAGCCGTCGGCTATTTTGTCGTGTCTTTTGATCGCATGCAGGTCACAGCTTCTTAACGTGGGGATCCGACAAAGTTCGTTAAGCCTTAACATACGCAGGGTATTATTAATGGCGTAGCGAAACGGCACGTTGTGATCGACGTGATTAGCTTAGGAAACGAGAAACCATGTACGACCACAAAGGAGCGATGAGGCAATGTTACATGTTAAACGTCGGCGAGGAATGCGTGCGGGAGCCAGCGCCTTGGCCTTGATGGCTACGGCAGGTATCTTAGCGGGATGCGGTACGACTGCCACCCCGAGTAACGGTGGCACAGCCCCCAAATCTCATGGACGAATTCAGATTACGTTTTGGACCGCCTATAGCGGACAGCTCGGTAGCGACATCCAACACATCGTCAACCAGTTTAATGCATCGCAAACCAAATATGAGGTCAAAGCGGTGTATAAGGGCACGTACCCTGAAGTCCTTTCCGCGACTATAGCTGCCTATCGGGCGCACCAGGCTCCCGACATTACGATGGTGTTTGACGTAGGGACCGCGACGATGATGGATTCCTCAGGGGTCTATGTGCCAGTCTACAAACTGATGGCGCAAAACCATATACCATTTTCGACGTCAAACTTTATTGGTGCCGCGGGAAGCTACTACGAGACCGCCAGTGGTAAGCTGGATTCCCTGCCATTTGCTAGCTCCACTCCAGTGTTGTACTACAATAAGGCGATGCTAGCTTCGGTTGGTGCCAAAGTCCCCACCACGTGGACGCAAATGGGTACGGTAGGTCAATCCTTGATTAGCCACGGAACTGCGAAGAATGGATTTACTATCGGGTGGCCAGATTGGACTCAGTTTGAGCAATTTGCCGTATGGAATAACTATCACTATGCGACCCATCACAATGGCTATACCGGGATTAAAGGCGTCAAACTTCTCATTAATACACCGCCGTTTGTGAATCACATTGCCCAATTAGCCAGTTGGCAAAAAAGCGGTGTATTCACTTATGACGGGAGAGAAAGTACACCGGCCACCCTGTTTATCGACGGCAAGGTCGGCATGTATATTGATAGCTCGGGTGAATACTCTGCGATTGCCAGTGGTGCCAAGTTCGCCTTTGGTGAAGCGCCGTTACCCTACGTAGCTGGGGCGGCGGGAGCCCCTCATAACACCGTCGTAGGGGGCAATTCACTGTGGGTGATGAGCGGGAATCCGGCGGCCACGTATCCCGGAGATGCCGCGTTTTTGCACTTCTTGATGTCAGGGTCAGTGCAGGCCTACTGGGCAACCCATACCGGCTACGTCGCTGTTACGAACGCTGGGGTAACGCAACTCACCAATAATGGATATTACCAGGCGCATCCCGATGCCAAGGTCGCCATCAATGAGTTGACCAACAAACCGGCCAACAGTTGGACTCGTGGGATCCGGCTTGGTAATCTGCCACAAATTCGCGACATCGAGAACGCTGCCATTACGGCCGTGTTTGCTGGCAAGGAATCGGCCCAAACCGCCCTGAATGCGGCAGAAACCCAAGGGAATGCAGTCCTTGCAAACTTCGCTTCCCAATATTAAGCGGCCAGACGAGGGGTCGAACCGCGGGCGGCGGAAAAGCAGGGCCCCTCAACGTGGTGTGTTTTCCAATCGAGGACTTCCTTACTTGCTGCTTTTACCGCAGCTTTTGGTGGTCGTGATCTTCTTCATCTGGCCGGCACTTCAGGCTTTAGTGGAGTCGCTGTACCAGGTCAATGCCTTTGGTCTTGGTGGGCGTTTCGCGGGAATTAAGAACTTCATCTTTGTTTTAACTAGTGGGACCTACGGGTACTCGGTCGAGATCACGGTGATCTACTCGGCTTTAACGACCCTATTAAGCATGGGGATCGGGTTATTGGTGGCGAGCCAAGTCGACAAAGTCTTGAAAGGGCGTGCCGTATATCGAACGTTTTTTGCGTGGACCTATGCGGTCCCAGCGGCCGTATCGGGTGCCTTGTGGCTATTCGTTTTCAACCCCCAAATTGGGGTGGGATCGCAAATTTTAGCGTCCCTACATGTTCCATGGAACTTTACCATCAACCTCACCGATGCCATGATCTTGATTATTATCGCAACGGTTTGGCAGCAGGCCGCGTATAATTTCTTATTCTTCACCGCTGGTTTACAGGCCATCCCTCGAGACGTCTTAGAAGCGGCCTCCTTAGATGGGGCCGGTGCCTTTAAGCGGTTTTGGGGCGTCGTTTTTCCCTTGTTGTCTCCCACCACGTTTTACCTCTTGGTGATGAATATCATTTACGTGTTTTTCTCCACCTTTTCGATTATTGACATAGCGACCCAAGGGGGCCCCCACAACGGCACCGACACTTTGGTGTTTCGGATCTATCAGGACGCCTTCCAAAACTCCAACACCTCCATTGCGGCGGCAGAAACTGTGCTGCTTATCATCTTCGTCTCAATTCTTACCGTGGTGCAATTTAGGTCAATCAATAGGCAGGTGCATTATCAATGAGGGATAATCGCCTAACCGTTATCGTGCGCCATACGTTTCTCATAGCCATCGCGGCCCTCTTTGCTATCCCATTATATGTGGCGTTCGTGGCGGCAAGCCATAGTGCGCGGTCCTTGCTGGGGGCATTCCCAGTGGCGCCCGGTGGGCAGTTTATTCATAACATGGTGCAAGTACTGTTTGTGGGTTTTCCGAGTAGTGCACCCATTGGACTAATGCTGGTCAATAGTTTCATTATGGCTCTTGGCATTACGGCAGGGAAACTGGTGGTGTCAATTCCTGCAGCCTACGCAGTGGTGTACTTTAGATTCCCTGGGCGCATGGCGGCATTTTGGCTGATTTTCATCACGTTGCTACTACCCGTCGAAGTCCGGTTTTATCCAACCTATCAAGTAACGGCTCAACTGGGGCTCTTAAATGGGTACTCTGGATTGGTGCTGCCGCTAATCGCCTCGGCGACCGCGACATTTTTATTTCGACAGTTTTTCATGACCCTTCCCATTGAGCTAATGGATGCCGCTCGGATGGATGGGGTCGGACCTCTTCAATTTCTTTGGAAAATTGTTTTGCCGCTTTCTAAGCCCAATCTCGCGGCGATTACGGTGATTGAATTTATTTACGGATGGAATCAGTATTTGTGGCCGCTGCTGACCACGAGCCATGAGCGGTATCAGACGGTGGTGATGGGTATGCAGGGGATGATCACATCGGCTACCAGCTTTGCGGTACCCGAGTGGAATCTTGTGATGTCGGCAGCATTGTTGGCTCTGGCCCCGCCCGTGATCGTGGTGTTGGTCATGCAGCGATGGTTTGTTAAAGGACTTACCGCAGGGATGAACTAGCGTCAAACTAGTCGACAGGAGCGGAGATTTGACATGTTTACCTATGAGAATATTGAAGGACCTCGGCCCTTTTTATGGGGGCATCGGGGCGCCCCCCTACTAGCGGTTGAAAATACCGTGGCGTCATTTCAAAAGGCGTTTGCCGCTGGGCTCTATGGAGTGGAGTTCGATGTGCAATTTTCGCGCGACGGGGTGCCCTTCGTGTTTCATGATGATGATCTCAAGCGCTTGGCAGGCGTCGAGATGGTGCCTAGTAGGTTGCTTTGGGATCAAATCAAAACCATCACGATTCGAGATCCGTTGAGACCACAGCATGGTGAAGCCCATATTCCCACGCTTGAAGCGGTGTTCGAAGTGATTCCACCTGAGAAATTTATTAACCTGGAAGTGAAACATCCTGATCCGCTGAACGATCGAGATGTTATGAGAATGGTCGGGATGTTGCGTGATCATATGATGCACAACCGGACCCTTATCTCGTCATTTCAACCCAGGCACTTATATCAAGTAAAACATTTGGCACCCGATATGGCACTGGCTGTTTTGTGGGCCGGTGAACCCTCAATAGAAGCCATCCAACAATCTCGGCAACGCTTAAGCCCCGTGATGCACGTACCACTACCATGGGTTGACCAATTCGATCCGGCGCTGTGGAAAGGTCCCGAATTATCGATCGCGGTCTGGGGGTTAACGGGTCGTGACGATGTGCAACAATGCCGACGCGCTGGGGTTGACGCCATATTTATTGA
>JAKAAL010000174.1 GCA_021802375.1 Bacillota bacterium
CGGACGACGGCACCCGGAAATTTATCCTCGTCCAATTGCCCGAGCCTGTCACCGATCCCGAATCAGAAGCAGCTAATTCCTTTTTTGCTCGCTGTGATGTCGTGGAGCGCAATGAAAGGCCGATTAAAATCGGGATCGTCGACGATGGAGTCTACTTCGATGCGTTTGACCAGGTTCAACTGATAAGCCCGTACAGGATCGAGGCGATATACCATATTGTAGGGATGGCGATGTGTCGCCGAGAATCTTAGGGTGCAAAGTGGGTTCAGGCTGGCAATGGCCGTCCGCGCTTGTTCACTCTCCATATTCTGCGGCTCGTCTACGATGACTATCGGATGGGTGGTTTGAATGAACTCGATGGGACGGTATCCGGATAAAGTATCCTGTTCTTGATGAATGATATTACTGTCCTTGTTGAAGGCGTCGATGTTCATAACGAGAATTTGGAGTCGGTTTGATGTCGCAAACTGACGGAGACGCGAGACCCGTTTGCTATCATAGACCCAATACTCTGGACGGGTGCTGTAGAGTTCTGAGAAATGTTTTTGGGTGATGTCGAGGTTTTTGAGAACACCTTCCCGGATGGGGACAGACGGGACGACAATGATGAACTTGCGAAATCCGTACGTTTGGAACAACTCGTAAATGGTTCGCAAGTAGACATAGGTCTTACCTGTGCCAGTTTCCATCTCGACCGAAAAATGCATTCCGTCTAACTCTTCGGTCAGATCCAAACCGTTTCGCTGCTGAACCTTTCGGACATTATCTAACACATGGGCGTCGTCGAGGCTCAGATGATTTCCAAAACCGATTTGCGCTAGGTCACCGTCGAAGCCCATGCTCCAATGGGTGGTGCGATTTGAAGTCGTCAAGGGTTGTCCCTCAAAGATATCCACAAGAGCACGCATAGCTTGGATTTGATGGGATTGACTCGCATCGAACTGAATTTGCATGGATACACCCCTATACCGTTTGAAATTGAATAGCCTGATTCTCCAGTTCGAGTCTTGCGTTGACCTTTAACGTGTCGTTACCATGAAACGCTTGATCAAGGCAGATAATCCGATGTGGTTTCCGCGCAACCAATAATCTTATGGTCTCCAGTGTTAATTCTTTGGCGAGACAGATGATGAGCGCACCGCTGTCGACAGAAAAGGTGGATGGCATCGCGACCGGTATAGCCTCAAAGGGAGTCGTGAGCGCATGGCCCGACTTTAGAAGAATCTCGTACAACAGATCCAAATCAGACCGACCCTCGACGATATTTTCGACCATGAGAGAGAGTTGTTCCGCCACGGCTGTTGGGGAGATGGTGTCATCCCATACTTTGAAGTTACTTGATGTCAGCCGAAAAACCTTAAATCCTAACTGGTCGGTCGTGGTAAGTTTCAGTCCATCGGTCTCTGTGGTCTGCCTTATTGCCCGCCGCACGCGTTCTTTAGTTACATCCGCGATATTCGTGAATCCTAACTTAGCTGCTTCTGATTCGGGATCGGTGACAGGCTCGGGCAATTGGACGAGGATAAATTTCCGGGTGCCGTCGTCCGCTATGTTTTGGTCGATCACGGCTTGTCCCGTTGTGCCTGAACCGGCGAAGAAATCAAGAACAATTCCGTCCTTAGCAGTGCCGATTTGAAGCAAGTGACGCAATAAAGATAAGGGCTTGGGATAGGGGAATGGAGCGATACCGTCAAAGAGACGCTTGAGGGTCTCGGTTCCCTCCGCCTGTTGACCAACTTCTGTCATCCATGTGCGAAATGGTTTCAACCGCGGGCCATCCTTGCGAATCTTCTCGTACACGACATACGTGCCATTCTCTCGCTTTTCGAACAGTGCATCGCCGCGTTGCACAATGTCTAGCATTTCCTTTTTACCCATTCGCCAACGCCCTTCTGAGCCGTCGTTGCGAATCGGGTATACTGGTTGATCGTCAGGACCAGGAATTGGGAAATACATGGTCGGCCGATCCTCACGCCGTGAACCCGATCCCCACTTGTTTAACTCGCGCCCCTTGCGGAATGGTCCCTTGGCGTCGTGCTGGTCGAGAGGTTCCGACTCGACCAGGTTTTTGGATACGGTACCATCGTCCACGACCTTTCCATAGGCGACAACGTACTGATGGTCCACCACAATCGTGGCAACATCGCCTCCACCCCCACGTTTCGACTGCCATGCAAATTGGGCGATGAAATTTTCTTCACCATAAATTTCGTTCATGATGTGTCTCAGCGTCGGCGCTTCGGAATCATCGATGGATACGAAGATGACGCCATCGTCCCGTAATAGATTTCGAGCGAGGTACAGTCTCGGGTACATCATGTTTAGCCACTTCGAATGGAACCGGCCGCTGACCTCAGGATTCGTAGTTAGTTTCATACCCTCATCAGTGACTTGGCCTGAATACCGCAAATAATCTTGTAGGCCCTCGTGGAAGTTGTCGGGATAAATGAAATCATTACCGGTGTTGTATGGGGGATCGATGTATATCATTTTGACTTGTTCGTGATAGCTGTCTTGAAGCAACTTAAGGACTTCTAGGTTGTCACCTTCAATAATCAGATTTTCAGTGGTGTTCCAATGCATTGACTCCTCCGGAACGGGTAACAAGGTTCCTAATGAGGGAACTTGTAAGTTTTGAATAGCCTCAGTTTTCCCGGGCCATGTAAGACCATACCGTTCGGGGCCTGACTCAACATAATCCCCCAATGACTGGCGCAATTTACTCAAATCGACTTTCCCGTCACTCACCACCTCAGGGAAAACGTCCCGCAAGGCCGTAAGTTTGTCGCCCAGGACATCCCGCGATGTCAACGGCAATTTATCCATTCGAAAACCTCCCAGTTCTCGTATCATTCATGACGCAATTATAACGGAAGTTACTTGGTTGATTCATACCGTACGCGTACCGTGGCACTGTGCCTCGGACAGGTTCTAGCCAACCGGAGATTTCGTCAGGGGTTATCGAGTTCCGTCACTCGCTGTTGTACTTTGAGCCGGAATTCTTCGTCGAACACAGAGGGTGGTGAGTGAAGTGCTAGTCCATGCAAGAAGAAACTTTCAGGATTTCTGGGCAGGCCAACAACTGTACCCGCGTGGGCAATTAACAAGCAAAGGAGGAGCTTTCCGGGGGCGTGCTGGATGTCAGTTCGGATGTCGATTGAGACATCTAGAGACCCAGGAAAGTCTGTAAATATGGTCTCGACAAAGTTCTCGATGCTATCGCCGTTCAGTCCCTGACCCACATTGCAAAATCGGTTCAAACGGCCGATATTAGGTACGCCGTTCTTATGCGCCACGAGGACAGCTTGCGTAAACTCGACAAGACGATGCACGGAGGAATTGACCGTATCGGCGTGATGCAACACTTCTCTCAAAGTTTCGGGGGAACGTAAAGAATAGGAGCTGACGGTTTGAATGAAAGCGTCTTCGTCTTGGATGAGGTAATTTTCCACACAAAAGTGTTGCCAATACACAAGGTTTGGTAATTCGACTTGCCTCCCAAGGAGATCGTCGAAGTCTTTATCGACGACATGCAAATGCCCTGGATGAGTCCGACAATGCCTTATGACGTTGTTTTTGCCTCCTAGGCAGTATACGCCCCACTTCTGGCGCGGTAGTCTCTGAATGAACTTCTCGAGTATTGTCGCGTACAGTTCTTCTTTGCCTTCGTCCTCGAAAAAGAACTGGAGAGGCTCCAGGCCGGACACCATATCGCCTTTCGTTTCGGACGCGTCGGCACCATGAAATAATCCCGTCAATTGGACTGCCCTCCGTCTACCGCAACGAGGTGGGGACGAGCAGATGCAGCAATTTCTGGGGAGTGGGTCGCGGCAATAATCTGCATCTCCGGATTCAGCATGCGTAGCGATGGTAGTAACGTCTCTTGCCACTTAACGTGCAGCGACAATTCTGGCTCATCAACAATGAGCAGTCCGGGCTTTGCACGACCTTCGAGACCGAAGGCCGCAATCGTTAGCATAAAAAGCAATTCTTTCTCACCCGATGATAACGAAGCAGGCTCAAGGGGGCGGTTGCCTTGGCCCTGAAACGACAGACTGTTGGTCCTATCGTCGACGACACATTGCTTGCCAGTGGCCGCGTAAAATTGATTGATGACATCAAGATAATGTCGAATTGGTTGCCGCACCCGGTCCAGCCCCTTTACTCCAGCAGATACGATTTCTTCGAGGCGTTCCAATTGAAGTACTGTTGCGAATGCGCCGAGCTTGATCGTGGGCAGGTCGGATATAAGTTTTTCTCGCAACCCCTCTTCGTCAATTTCAAAGAGCGGAGTGAGGCTTGCCTCAAAAAAATCGGTAAAGTGGGAAACAACGTTCCCTAGACGGCGGATCATTTCTGTCTCAGGCTCTACGTGGAGTGGAAACGGTTGGGCAATCTTTTCAAGTACAGCGTCCCGCAGCGCGGTTAGTAGAGCACTTTCCTCACCGAGCATAGCGGAGTAAGCCGTTTTAAAACTCATCACGGCGTCTTCTATCGCGCGTTCCAATGGTGGTGGAACATCCACACTGCCACGCCCGATTGCTCTAAGGATGCGTAGGTCAGAAGTGTCAATGCCACGGCCGCGAGCGGTAGATATATATATTGTGGGGCCATTCCAGCCCAATTCGCGCTCCAGGCTTAACATCTGTCGCGAACGGGCCACTACTTCTCCTTGTTTGGCGAGACGGAACAGCTCTTCATCGTTTTTGTAGACTCTGATTATTGGAGTGTCGGAGTCTCGAATCAACTTGAATGTTAAAGGAAGGTGGGAGTTGCCACTCTCCGCAACGATTCGCGCGGAGTGAAATTCTAGGTTAAAGAGGTTATCTACATCCCCGGATAAGAACCATCCTAGTAGCTTCAAAATGCCAGTCTTACCAGAACCATTAATTCCATAAAGAACGGTGGTTTCTCCAGTAAATTCGAGACTGACATTCATAAACCCATAAAGGCCATTAATTTGGATTCCCTTGATTTTCAATGAGTACCTCCTTGAATTGGTTCTGCCTAATGCGACCATATCTGATTTGAAAGGCCTTGCATAAGCGTAGGAGACAAAATACCGAAAAATCTTTCCTCGACAAAGGGCTTGTCCCTAGAGATCCCGCTGACATAGCCGCCTTGGACGGCTCTGTTCGTAAGACTGTGTCGTAGGGATAGATCCTCCCGCATTCTGAAACAAGAGGGTCTCCGGTTGGACTCGACGTAATTTTCGGGCCCATTTGAAGCTCCTCTGTGTTTTTCGAGAGAGACTCTGTTCGGAAGAAGGATTCGATTCCCATCGAAGAGAATTTCCCATTGTGATGGGGTGAACATGACTAGTCAAAACGAGTTGGTGCTAGATTTCATCATGCGGGGGTCGAGTGACCCGGTCTGCACTCGGTGTCTGACGGCTGTGACTGGCATTTCCAACGAAGGGCGGGTACGGCAGCTTTGCCGCGGCCTTCGTGATGCAGGATGGATTGAACGTGCGCCTGGACAATGCCGGTCATGCGGGAAGAGATTCCCACAAGTAAATTTTCCTCTGTCTCACGAGACGTTACAGATAGAAGAGGCACGACAAAGGCCACGAGCAGACAGTGGGCACGAATGGTATTGGGAAGGCCATGTTCAAGAGGCTCTCATAAAGCATCTGCGAAATAACGGCTGGATTATCTCTTCGTTTGCTGATACTGCATCGCACAAACGCGGGAAAGACATTGTTGCGCTATCCTCGACCGGACAAGAAATGTGGGTGAGTGTAAAGGGATACCCAGAAAGGCGTGCGGGAAAGCGAACAAGCCCTTCAACGCAGGGACGACATTGGTTTTCCATGGCCATTTTTGATATGGTTCAATACCGGCAAGAAAATCCGAGTGTGGCGCTAGCCGTGGCATTCCCTGGCGGTTTCATGACATATGTCAACTATATCAAAAGAGTCGAATGGTTAAAGACAGCGACTCCGTTTCAAGTCTACTGGATCGACGAACATGGGAAGGTCACAGAAGGTTAGGTTCCGGACCATTAAAACCTTGCCATCGCCCGCCGACTACACGACTGGATCTCGGGTTTTTGATTGGCGAAGGCTATAGGGATGTCAGAGAGGGCGGATACCCTCTTGGTTTTCCGCCTCATCATTAGCAGGACTTCATGTGCTTGCATCGAATCCTTGGTAATGGTGATATAATTCATGGCGCTTCGAGCAAAAGAACCCCATGCCAAAGATCCTCGCAAATTGACTTCAGGTCGCTGGCAAGCGCGCGTTACGTACTATGACCCTAATACGGGAAAGCGACGGGAAACCAGCCAAACATTCGCCACTGAACGAGAAGCTAAGAAGTGGGGGCGGGAGCAAGAAGTTCAACTGCGACAAGGTTCTGTGACTCCGGAGGCGTTGACCAGCTTAACAGTCGACATGTTGTTGGATCGCTGGCTAAACGTGAAACGGCTGAAGCCGGTAAGTGAATCTACTTTGGAGAGTTACGCGCTTCACTTAAGACATATTCGGAGCGCATGGGGAGACCGGCTTATCAAAGATGTCCGACCCGCGGACG
Source organism: Bacillota bacterium (assembly GCA_021802375.1). Next base: position 6,534 of record JAKAAL010000174.1, read on the forward strand.
TCCAGGAATTGTATGCACGAGTTCTTGAAACCCATAGTCCGCGCACTGGGGAGTATGTGGCCACGTTGGTGCGCGCGGCCTTTGATTGGGCGGTATCTATGGATTTGCTACTCGTTAATCCAGCGCGTAAAGTGCCGAAACCTCGGTTGCCTCGAAAGGAGTCCTTGGTTCTGACGCCGCAGGAAGCGCAACAACTACTCCGTGTTGGTTCGGCTCACCGGTTGCATGCATTGTGGTGGTTCCTGGCGCTAACGGGCGTTCGTAAAGGGGAAGCGCTTGGGCTACATTGGACGGATATTAATTGGGAAACAAAGACCGTGACGATTCGGCGGACATTGTCGGGTTCCGGCAGGCGCCGAACGGAAACCGTTCCCAAGACCAAGCATAGTACCCGTACAATTGCCATGCCCGATGTCCTAATTCAAACGTTAAAACAATGGAGACAGCAGCAGCGTTTGCAGCGAGTCGCGGCTTTGACGTGGCACGACACGCCGTATGTGTTTACAACGTCTCACGGGACGCCATGGGATCCGAGTGCTATTTCACATCAATTTAAGCGCTTATTGCGCGAGTGCGGGTTGGCGACCGCGTGGCGGCCCCATGATCTTCGCCATGCGATGGCGACGCACTGGCTTGCGTCAGGAATTTCACCAAAGGTTGTCAGCGAACGTTTGGGGCATGCCAGCGTGGCGTTCACCCTACAAGTTTATGCGCACGCCTTGCCCAATCAGCAGGCGGAAGCAGCGGAAAAAATGGCGGCTGTGTTGATCGGTTCAGAGATATTACCATCCCCAATTGATCCCCACGAAATCAGAGAACGCGAGAAAACCAAGAAAATCATCGAAACCTAGGAATCCCGAAGAAGCGCTGGGAATAAGGCATAGCGCAAAAATGAGAGACTCTAGAAAACGGTAGAAATACCTTGTCTGCTAACTTCAAATCCAATGGTCGGCCTCAGAGGTCGACGGTGGGTTCGATTCCCACATACTCCCGCCAAAGTCAAGTTCCGCCACGGTTGGCGAGATTTTATTTTCTTCTCCGAGACGGTCTGCTGAGGC
>JAKAAL010000175.1 GCA_021802375.1 Bacillota bacterium
GCATTAAAAAACTTGTCCGCCTTGAAATCGAGCTAAGCTGGAGGAATACACGATGCTAGACGTTCGGCGAATTCGCGAAACTCCTCAAGAGGTCAAAGACCTTTTGGCGATGAAAGGCGGTCAATATGCCATTGACCGTATCGTCGAGGTCGACAAAGATCGGCGTCGGATCCTCGTCGACATGGAGAATCTGAAGGCCCTTCGAAACCGAGTGTCACAAGAAATAGCCGACTTGAGACGCCAGCGCCAGGAAGCCGAACCGAAGATCCTGGAGATGCGTCAGGTGGGGGAAGAGATTTCTCGCTTGGAGCAAATTTTGGCGGAACAAAGTAGTGAACTGATGGAGTTGTTGTGGGCTACGCCAAATACGCCGCTAGCCAAGGTGCCACCGGGACAAGATGCCGAGTTTAACCAGGAAGTCTATCAATTTGGCCAGGTGCCCGCCTTTGACTTCGATCCCTTGCCCCATTGGGAGATAGGCGAGCGCCTGGGTATTTTAGATTTTGAACGTGCACATAAAATTACTGGATCGCGCTTTAGTGTTCTGAAGTCTTCGGGTGCTAAACTTTCTCGAGCCTTGACCAACTTTATGTTGGACCATGCTGGCAGTCGGGGATATGAGGAAGTGTTGCCTCCGAGTTTGGCCAACCGGGATTCGTTAATAGGTACGGGCCAGTTTCCTAAGTTTGAGGAAGATGTATTTCGCGTAGAACCCCATGAACTGTTTCTCATCCCGACCGCAGAAGTGCCTTTGACCAATCTCCATCGGCAAGAAATCCTGGACGAGGCACAGCTTCCGAAAAAATATGTGGCCGCGACCTCATGCTTTCGGTCAGAGGCGGGAGCTGCCGGTCGTGACACCCGTGGTCTTATCCGCCAACACCAATTTGAAAAAGTGGAGTTAGTTCAGGTTGTGCGGCCACAAGATTCTGAGCAAGCCTTGGAAACGATGCGACGCGATGCCGAAACGGTGTTGGAGGATCTGGAATTGCCTTTTCGCACGGTGCTGCTATGTGGAGGAGATATGGGCTTTAGTCAAGCGATGACCTATGATATCGAGGTGTGGCTGCCAAGCTATGGCCGTTACGTGGAGATTTCCTCCGTCAGCTCGATGACGGATTATCAAGCCCGGCGCTCGGAAATTCGCTACCGCCCTCAAGGTACTCGAAAGGCCGAGTTGGTACACACGCTCAACGGCAGTGCTCTAGCCCTTGGGCGAACGATTGCCGCGATTTTGGAAAACTATCAGACCAAGGAAGGTTCTGTCCGAATTCCTGAGTTGCTACATCCTTATCTTGGCATGCAAGTGATTTCATCGTAAGTCATCCACAGGATTTTCCAAAACATATCCACAACTTATGCACCAATTGTGGGTACTTTCACAAAGCTTTCCCGATTCCACCGCGCCTACCAAAAGGCGGTGACCGGCAAACCTGGCACTTTGCATGAAAGTGCGGTAAAATAGCGACGTCATCTGGAGGGGTAGCGTAATTGGTAACGCAGTGGTCTTGAAAACCACCGCCCTTTGGGCTTGCAGGTTCGAGTCCTGTCCCCTCCGCCAGACGATATTCGGTCAGGGTGGTGGCGATCGGCTAGCCACAAAACCTCTCGTGGGGTAATCCAGAGTGTAAAATGCGGTGCCGTTAAAGAGCCAGTTTGATAAAGTGTGCTGGCGTGCATCTGGCTTGATTTCGCAAGAAAGAACAGACTTAAAATCCACGTCCGACGGCAATGCTTTGCCAAAACTACCATTAGCCCAGGCTTGCGTGGCTCTTGGATTCTATGTTAGGATAACGTGTGCCGTTGGAGGGATACTCAAGTTGGCCGAAGAGGACGGTTTGCTAAACCGTTAGTAGGTGAAAACCTAGCGTGGGTTCGAATCCCACTCCCTCCGCCATCGTGTTTGTATGCGCCCGTAGCTCAGTGGATAGAGCGCCTGACTACGAATCAGGAGGTCGCAGGTTCAAGTCCTACCGGGCGCACCATATAAACCCCGCATCCTGCAAGGGATCCGGGGTTTTCCTGTGCTCTTCCATCCCGGCGAAAACCACCCACGTTATAGCGGAGACCACCCTTGCACTAGTCCCCTTACCCCTGCCTATTCGTGGATATTTTATGGGTGGACCCGATGGCTCAGGCCCACCCACGCTATCACCCACACAGACACCACCGCGCTAGGCTCCGATAAGCCCGTCGAAGGAAAGGCTTGGAATCAGAATGCGAATGACACCGCGACCGATAACCGATTGCCAACCGGATTCCGCAGATGCGCGATCATGGTGGCGCGGGTAAATCCCGGTCCGTCTGCAACCTGCTTGGGATCTTCGCGTGCCTCAACCGCCGTCTCCTGCTCCTCACCCCCATCCTCCTTACTCCGACGTGTACGATTAGGATTATCCACCCGGATATCCATTTAACGCCACGTATAAGGAAATGGTTCCCAATTATGGCGGGCCTCGCCAATGAATTGCCTCTGGTGGCTCCCCAACGATCAACCGGATGGAGCAGCCGAACGGAGGAGTATGTGCGGGAGCACCCGTCCTCCGTCCACGGCTGGTGATCGCCTATCCCGGTGCGAAAACGGTCTAGAACCATGCTGGCGTTGTGGAAGTGAAGGTTCCCCCCTAGAGCCTTTGGCTCAGGGGGCATTGACGGTGGCGGCACGGGCCAGACTACGGCGTGGTCGCATAGGTGAGGCTGACTGCCACCAGTTCCTGGTTGTTGCCGACGACCGGTGGGGTGATACCTAGCGAGGTGCCGGACCCGCATGCCATGGCTCCACATTGGGTACCTCCCGCACCCTCGGTGAGGGCCAATTGCGCTCCCAGCTGACGATGGTCGGCCGCCGCCATCCGCATCGCCGTCTTCTCGGCGTTGCTCACGGCTTTGACATAAGCTGCGGCCAAAGCTTGTTGGGTGGGTCTCATCGTTACTGATGGGGTATTAATCCACACGTTTTGGATGGCGGAGTCCGTCGACACGTTGGTTTCATCCACAACCTTCTCCAACTGAGCGATTGATCTGAAAGTGACTTGCACGGTGGAGTCGGCTTGCCAACTCCCGTTTTGGTTGTTCAGATTAGGAGGGCCTTGCGTGCTGATGGCGTTGGCACGTACTCCGGCCTTTTGCAGCCGGGCGCGGACGCTTGCCATCGCCGTGTTGAGCATCGCGGTCGTGCTTTGTACCTTCGCTGCGGTCTCTTGGAAGTTTAACTCTAACTGGGGTGGCGTGGTTTCTGTCGGCTGAGTCAAGTTCACGACCGCGAATCCGGCCACACTCAGGGTGGGGGCGCTTCCCGCTGTCAGGCGTGCGGGCTCCCGGAGTCCCATGAGCGTTGTTATACAAGCTGCCGCGGCGATACTCAAACTGGTCATCCACAGCGCTCGACGTCTTATCGTAATCGGCATGACTTTGACCTCCTCTAACAAGTTCCGACGGACGACGATATCTGGATTCGATCGCGCGTAACCCCCACATATTGGGCTGCACCCTGATCATTGGAGGGCCCCCGAATTGGGGCATGGACGTCTCCTCTCGGTTTCGGTGACCGAAGCCTTCCAATTCGGCCGCCCGAGAGCATAACGCGCTCCGCGCTCCATCGGTTACCTGCGTTCTGAAAAAAACCTTGCCCGGAGTCCGCGATTTCGATGGCAGCTTAAGGCACATTCGGGGGCGATTGCGCCCGCTTATGCAGCGCTCGCCGCCAGGGGTGCACCGATTTACGAGAATGGTATTGGGTGTCGCGATATGATTCGGATGGCCATGCACTGGAATGCACCTGTACGCCAGGAAGGCAGTCGAAACTAAGGGCAGTAGTCCAAAAACGTGGCGGGGCTGGGCGAATCGCCGGGCCAGGGCAGCGCCGACATCGGGGGCATATAGGGGTGAGTGTGCTGCAACGGGAACGTTGGCGCGGCCGATTCGGGTACTGCCACCTGACCGGGCGTTCGACCGGAGAAGCTCCACCGGGTACTCGGGAGAGGGGAGGCGGGGCGCAACGCGCCGCCTCATGAGGTAATAGGCCCAGGAACTTCAACGGCTCAAGGCTCCTCCCGTGGAGAAAAAACACCAGAATGAAACGCCGATAGGGAAAAGGGTGGGGAAAGGCGGTCACCTTCCACCCTCCACCATACCTCGGTGAAGCGTTAACGACCCGCCCTAGCGGACTCCGCCCCTATCCTTTCCCTATGGGCGGTGGTGCTTTAAATGAATCTGGACCCAGGTTACAAACGTTACGGGGATGTAACCGGTTTGTAACTGGGTCAATCCCTGGCCCCGTGCGGCGTTCCGGGATCCGGTTACAACGTTACGCCATCGGATACCCCACGCGATCTAAAAAACCCGCGCACTCAGTCCCTTTTCCTTTCTCTACGGGCTGTTTCAGAGCGAGCGCGTGCGGGGATTTTTTAAAAATGAAAGCCTATCGAGATCCTGCCACTTCGTAACCGGACCCCGCACGCATACTATCATGCGGGGTCCATCGGTTACGCTCCGGTTATGGGGTGTAACCTTACCAACGGAAAGGACGTGGCGTATGATGCGCATGGCCCTCTATGCCCGAGTCAGTACCCGCGACAAAGATCCGAATCCCGAAACCCAACTGTTGCGCTTGCGGCAGTTTGTCGGGCAGCATCCCGACGGGCACATTGCACAGATCTACATCGATCAGGCCAGCGCGAATAACCTGCTGCATCGTACCGCGTGGCGGCAGTTGCAAGACGACACGATTCAGCATCGATTCGATGCCGTGCTGGTCTTTAAGTTGGGCCGTGCCTTCCGGTCGGTTAAAAATATGCGTGACATGCTCAACGTTTGGGACCCGCTCTCGATTGGCTTTCTCAGTGCGCAAGAAGGGTTTGATACCACCACGGCGCTCGGCCGACTGCTCCTCAACCTCTTGGCCAGCCTGGCCGAATTTGAGCTAGAGACCATTCGCGAACGGGTGAAAGCCGGCATCGACCGGGCGAAGCAAGCAGGAAAGACCATTGGGCGGCGGGCCATCACCGACGACCCCGATCACTGGAGCCACGTGCAGGCTGCCGTCGGCGCCATCCAGGTGGGGGAATGGAGCTACCGAAAGGCCGCAAAGAAATACGGCGTCAGTGTGTCCAGTATTCAGCGAGCCATGCCCCAAGCGTCCCGGTCGGGGTGTATCAAAAATGGGGTGAAATTCTGAGCCCTGCAACCCGCATTCCTACGTCCCATCGGCCAGCCAAACCGCTATGTTCAAAACGAAGTCGTTCGGGGTACGGGAAAATTTGCGCGACAGCAATCAAATGATATCATTTGGTAATACTATAGAGGTATGAACTCTCAACAACGACGTATCTTGGAGAAAGTCTTTAATGACCCTGTGCGGTCAGATATCCTGTGGGCCGACATTGAATCCTTGTTACGTGCTTGTGGAGCCGAAATTACCGAAGGGCAAGGATCTCGCGTTCGTGTGGCATTAAATGGTGTGCGAGCGGTTTTCCATCGACCACATCCTCGACCAGAAACAGATAAAGGAGCCATCAAATCCATGAGACGATTTCTTGCAGAAGCAGGGGTGACACCAGATGATGCGGTATAAGGGCTATCTTGCACGGGTAACATTCGATGACGAAAGCGAGCTCTTTCAAGGGGAGGTGTTGAATACCCGGGATGTCATTACCTTTCAAGGGCAATCCGTTGACGAGCTTCACCGAGCTTTTCATGAATCTGTGGAGGACTATTTAGCATTCTGTGCGCAGCGTGGAGAGAAACCGGATCCCCCTTATTCCGGAAAGTTCATGGTGCGTCTCAGCCCTGATCAACATCGCTTAGCGGTATCGGCAGCTCAGCAGGCAGAAAAAAGTTTAAATGCGTGGGTGGCCGAACGAATCAGCCGAGATGCGCAACAGGAACTCAAAACCGCTCACGTCAAAACCCAAGGCGGGAACCTTGGATCTCCGGGATCGAACGCCCGTTCAGGGCGTCTCCTAGATGAAGATTAAAATACTAGAAAGACCGCTACCTGAGTGCTATCAAGGGCGGTCTTTCCCGTTGAATGCCACGATGGCTAAGATGAACATCGCAAACATGACTGCAAACGTTAAGCTGTTCCATGGGACCACCGACGCACCCCCTTTCCAGGAAATGAGCCGTCCCATGCGTCGTTCTATGTCCGATGGTCGCAAAATTTGCCGAACGATTGCCGAAAAGGTTCGGACCCTATCAGGTCCCGCTCAAAGGGTCCGTGCCTATCCTATCCGCCGCGCCGTCCTGTTGCCTCCGTCGGGGAACCGCTTCGCAGCATGCTCGTCTCCAGCACAGCACGCCGGGCGGAGGGATAAAAAGGCCAATAGGGAAACGGGAGGAGTTGCGCGAGGGCTTTTCAAAGGCTTGAGGGGAGGCGAGGACATGCCGAAAGGACCCAAACTTCCCCGTGCGCATCAACCCATCCCACTCCCCCGTCAAGATGGGTGTGAGAACTTGGAGTAAGGCCTGCTGAATCAAGCGGGCCACCACGGTCGGGATACCCAAATTTCTGACCCCGCCAGCGGGTTTCGGAATTTCCACCCGTCTTACCGGCTGGGGTTGGTAGGTACCCGCGAGGAGTGCGACACGGATGTCCAGCCAATGGGCTTGGACATTCGATCGTAAGTCCGCCACCGTGACGTGGTCCATACCAGAGCTCCTTTGTTCGCTTCGACGTGCTTGATAGCGCGCCACATATTGGTGCGCTCCAGCATGACCTCCATGAGGTCATCTGCGCAGGATGGGGTCTGGGGCGGTGCCGACAACGAACTCGGCCCTCCTCGGTCAGTCTCTCGCGGATTCACCGCTACTGCCTGACGGGAAGCCCCTGATGGGGTTTTCTGCTGTCGTAGTTCGTCGTGCGAACGTATCCCAGTTCATCCTTTCTTCACGTTCGGCCCTTCAGCAGGCGCGGCTGCGCCCACCTAGTATGGCCTCGGCTGACTCCTGCCCGTTCAGCACCGCCTGACGGCGGCGGTTGCCAGACTTGCTGGCGTCTCGATCATGCACCCGCCGCATCTACCAACCGAGCTTTTGGTGACTTTGGACTTCGTTGTGTGTGGGCAACTTGTCCCACTCGGCCAGCCTCGTATGCGATTCGTGTTCCTCGGGTCGAGAATTTGCCGCGAGCTTCCTCCAGATTCCGCCTCACGGCGGACACCCTTGCTGTTGGCTAACGGTAGGTGTGTCACCAACCCCCGTTCCGGACTTGAACCTGCGATCTCCTGATTCGTAGTTGGGAGGCGGAGGGTTTCAGAGACAATCTACCGTATGCACAATTTCTTGAAAACCGTATGATTCCGCCGTTTTAGATCCCGTTCGTATTGTAGTCGTATGCAGCGGATAGCCAGTTTTTCAAATTTAGTGTGGGTGAAATGTGGGTAGCTTTACCCATGGGAAGGCTCCTTGGGCGGGCTTGCCGAATCCTCCACGACGGTTTCCGTTCCCGTCAGCTAACTATCGATCTGATTGGCGGAGGCGTGTTGCAAGGCCGGCAGCACATGCGCATACAGCTGCAACGTAATAGCAATCGACGCATGCCCCAGCCGTTCGGAAACCACTTTGACCGGCACGCCTTGGCTGAGCCAGG
>JAKAAL010000176.1 GCA_021802375.1 Bacillota bacterium
TGAATGATCTCGGGGGGAGCGGCCAGCCAGCCGATGCGTGCGCCAGCTAGGCCATAAAGCTTAGAAAACGTGCGGACCATGACCACGGGCGCGCCCGCCTGGATGTCGTCTTCAATGTGAGCGTAACCTGGGTCATCCACAAATTCGCGGTAGGCTTGATCCACCACGATCACGGCTCGATGGGCGACACGGGTTAAAAAGGTGTCCCAGGCGCGTTGCCGGAAAATTCCGCCGGTGGGATTGTTGGGCGAGCATAGGTAGATCAGAGAGGTGCTCTCATCTACTTGTTCGGCCATCGCGTCAAGGTCCATCTGACCTTTGGAGGTGAGGGCAATGGGCACGCCCCGGCCGCCCATGAGGCTCGCGCCGTAGGCATAGGCGGCAAAACTAGGCTGTGGATAGAGGACGCGGTCGCCTGGGCGCACATACACGGTGGCGACGAGCCTCAGTAGTTCGTCCGCGCCATTGCCCACCAAGAGGTGATCCTGGGAAAAGCCTGAGTGCTGGACGAGGGCGTTGACCAAGTCTATGGGGATGACCTCGGGATATTGGTGGAGACGCGAAAGCGCGTTCTGAGCTGCTTGCAGCACTGCCGGAGACGGTCCCCACAGGCTTTCGTTGGAAGCCAGTTTGACAATGTCGTTTAAGCCCAGCTCGCGGGCTACCGCTTCAATCGAACGGCCCGGGGTATACCCGGGCATTGACAAAACCTCAGTTCGCGGTTGCACCAAGCTTGATCACCTCGCCCAAAGCGTATCCTACGTGAGTCAGTCTACCTAGGCTTTGGCCGACACGCAAGCTGAAGCCTATCATAGCCGTCCTCATTTCCTGAGAGACGGGGCTCGGAGAGCGCCCAGGGTTTTGGTATACTAAAAACTGGATCGTCTACTTACCGTTCCTGTAGGTTTTGGATATAAGGAGGCTCGATATGGCAACCCAGCGAGACGCAAAGGCGCTTAAGGACAGCTGTTTGACGATGAACGGGATTAGCAAGGAGGAAATCGATCAGCATTACGGGATCCTCTACAAGGGCTATGTCAACAAGCTCAACGAAATTCGTAGTAAGCTCGGCACCGTCGACTACTCCGCGGCGAACCAGTCGTACAGCGAGCTTCGTGGATTAAAGACAGAGGAGACCTTTTGTCTCAACGGTACCTTGTTGCACGAATGGTATTTTGACAACTTAGGCGGCAAGGGCGGCAAGGCGCAGGGCAAGGCCTTAGAACTCATCGAACGGGATTTTGGCTCCTACGACAAGTGGGAGAACGAATTCAAGATGACGGGTCTGGCGGTGCGTGGCTGGGTGGTGCTGGCCTATGAGATCGACAGTGGCAAGCTCCATAACTTTGGTCAAGATGCGCACAACGTGGGAGTACCGTGGGGAGCTTATCCACTACTCATTCTCGACGTTTACGAACACGCCTATGGCATTGACTATGGAGTCAAGCGGGCGCCGTACATAGACGCGTTCATGCGCAATATCGACTGGGACGCAGTGAACCAACGCCTGGCCAAGTTCCATCTCTAAAACGTTCGAAAAACCAGCGAGGAGGGCCAATCCAGCCTCCTCGCTGGTTTATTGGTCGGCCAATTCGGCTGCTTTTGTCCTCGCTTGCAAAATAGCCTGGTGGAGGTTTTCTCCAACCTGGGTGCGTCGAAGTAGGTCTAGCGCGGCTTCGGTGGTGCCACCCTTGGAGGCTACCCAAGCGGTTAGTTCCGATAAAGAAACGTCGGGATTGCTCCCTGCCACTTCCGCCGCGCCGCGTACCGTATGTACGGCGAGCTCGCGGGCCATCGGGCCCGGTAGGCCCATGGCCTGGCCGGCATCGATCAGGGCTTGCAAGAGTAGATACACGTAGGCGGGTCCGCTGCCTGAAATGGCTGTGGCGGCATCGATGAGTGCTTCCTTAATGACCACCACGCGACCGAGCTGTTCCAGCGCCTGCCTCATCCAGGGCCAGGCGGGGTGGCCTAGATCCTCTGACTCGACCACTACGGTCGTGCCCAAGCCCGTGGCTACGGCGACGTTGGGCATGGCTCGCACGATCGCATAGCCGGGAAGGGCAGCCTTCAAGGAGCTTATCGGGATTCCGGCAAGCACGGATACGATCAAACTATGGGAAGGGGCATAGGCGTGAATTTGCTGGAGCGCGCGCGCCCTATCTTTGGGTTTGACGGCCAACAAGACGACGCAGGCGTCGGTCAGCACTTCGGGATCCAAGGTCGGGGCGATAAGGTCTTTATGCCAGCCCCGTTCGCGATAGGCTTCCGATCGAGCAAGGACGGAAAGTTTCATATGGAGTGGCTCCAGGTAGGGCGTCCAGCCTACCATAAAGCTTTTAGTGAGGTTGCCTGCCCCAATGGCAACGAGATGTTTCATTTGCCTACGGCCTCTCTTTCATCAATTGCTTCACTCTATCAGCGAGCCCATAGAGGCAGTGTAGACGGGTCTGCCTAGGCCGTCAATTCCGTTCCCTCGAGCATGGACGCGTTGCCTTTACAGCCCGTCCTTGGTAGCATGAGAACACGATGAAAATCAGCGACGTCTATCCTGATCGTATCATGCCTTGGCAGCGGGAGGTAGGATTTCCTTGGCCAGGCCTGCGGTTTGCGCTCTTCGATGATCCATTGCGATTAGACGAGGGTAGCGCCTTGGACCCGTGGGTGTTGGCCTTTGAGGAGTGGGGAATTCGGGGGCGAGGTCCTACCGTGATGGTCTTGCATGCGTTGACCGGGGATAGCCACGTGGCCGCTTCCACGCCAGACGATCACGCGGCCTGGTGGTCCGGCGTGGTAGGGCCGGGTAAAGCCATTGACCCAGACCACTATCACGTTGTCTCCGCCAATGTGCTGGGCGGCGCGATGGGCAGCTTAGGACCGGCGAGTACCCACGCCGATGGCAGGCCATGGGGCAGTCGTTTCCCGAGGCTCTCGCTAAACGATATGGTTCGCGCACTGCACCGCTTGGTGGAGGAGTTGGACCTGGGCCCGGTGGTCTTGATTGGAGGGTCCATGGGAGGCATGATGGCTTTGGCCTACGCCCTAGAGTTCGGCATGAACGTCCGCGGGGTGATGGCGATTGGGTCTCCCATTTGCCACGGTCCCTGGGCCATCGCCTATCATACGGTAAGCCGCACGGCCATTCGCCAGGACCCTGGCTTTTTAGGAGGCGACTACTATGATAAGCGCGGTCCTAAGCAAGGCCTAGCCTTGGCTCGGATGGCGGACATGATCTCTTACCAAAGCCCTGAAGCCATGGCCAGGAAATTTGGCCGCAGCTATCAACCCGACCGTCCACAGGAATTTCGCGTGAGTTCATACTTGCGCCATCAAGGCGATAAGCTGGTTCGCCGCTTCGATGCCAATACCTATCTCGGACTTAGCCAGGCCCTCGATCAAGAAGATCTGCGCCACCGCGACTGGTCGGCCATGACTTCTGTGCCGACGACCCTGGTGGGTATCTCTAGTGACATGCTTTACCTGCCCGAAGAGATACGAGGTGACGTCGATTGGCTGCAAGTTCAGGGAGTACCGGCACGCTATCGCTTGTTACAAAGTTCCTATGGTCATGATTCCTTTTTAGTGGATCAGGCTGGCATGGGCGCGATTGTCCACGATTTTTTGTGGGACCTCTGGCAAAGCGCGACATAAAGTTCCACCCCTTCCGCAATACTAACGGCGGAGGTGAGGCGGGTGGCCAAAACGGCGGCCGAAGTCTTATGGGATACGTTGGTAGAACATGGGGTGGAGTACGTCTTTGGCATTCCGGGAGATTCTATCGATCCGCTCCTAGATTCCCTCAGGCGAGACCGCCGCATTCGCTTTATCCAAGTGCGTCATGAAGAGGCGGGGGCCTTCATGGCTTCGGCCTATGCCAAGAAGACCGGGCGCTTGGGGGTGTGCATGGGTACGGCAGGGCCCGGGGCCATTCACCTTTTAAATGGGCTCTATGATGCCAAGATGGATCACGCTCCGGTGCTTGCGCTGACCGGTCAGGTGGGTCTTCCCTATATTGGAACCGACTATTTTCAGGAAGTGGACTTGATTCATCTGTTTGAGGACGTGGCGGTGTACGACTATCAAGTGGCCGATGCCAGCCAGGTGGCCACGATGGTCGCACAGGCCTGCCGGACGGCGGTGGCCAAACGCGGGGTCGCACACCTTAGTTTTCCCTTTGAGGTACCCTCGCAAAGGGTTCACACGCCAGCGGTCAGTTATGCGGTAGTACGGCGAGACATGGAGAGCGTGCCTACCACGGCCTTCTTGGCTGAGGCTAGCAAACGAATTGACAGCGCCCAGCGCCCAGTGATTTTGGCGGGCAAGGGGGCTCGTTCATCGCGAGCGGCCGTGCTGGCGCTGGCGGAGAAGGGGTCCATCCCCGTGGTCAACACCCTTCCCGGCAAAGGGGTCATTGCCGATGAGCATCCCCTGGCTCTCGGAGGGCTTGGCCTTTTGGGAGCGAAACCCGCGCATACGGCCATGGAGCATGCCGATCTCTGCATCATGATAGGCACCTCCTATCCCTATTTGGAATTTCTGCCTAAAGGCGCCCAGGTGATTCAGATTGACTGGGAAGCGAGTCAAATTGGCAAGCGATATCCGGTGGACGTGGGTTTAGTGGGGAGTGCGGATCCGACGCTGAGGCTTTTGGCTAAAGCCATTCAAGCGCGTCCTAAAGATGCTTGGGCGGACAAACTCCATGCCGAACGCCTTCGCTGGTTCCAATGGATCGATGAACAGGCCAAGGCGCGAGTGCACACGGGCCACGGCGTACACCCCCAGTGGGTGGCAGACCGCCTTTCGCACGTCGTCGATCAAGATGCCAATATCGCTATTGACGTGGGCAATTCGCTCGTATGGATGGCCCGCAACTTTCGCATTCGCGACCACGGTTGGCTCGTCTCGTCGTGGCTGGGATCAATGGGATTTGGAATGCCCGCGGCGATAGCGGCCAAGCTGGCCGAGCCTGGACGACAATCGATCGCCGCCGTGGGCGACGGGGGTTTTGCCATGCTCATGGCGGATTTTGTCACCGCCATCAAATATGATGCCCCGATTGTGGTCGTCGTGTTTAACAACCAACGCCTAGGCATGATTAAGTTTGAACAAGAAGTGCACGGCTTGCCGGAGTTTGGCACGCACCTGTGGAACCCCGACTTTGCCAGCTTTGCCGAAAATTCGGGAGGCAAGGGTTTTCGAGTGGATCGCGCAGAGGAGGTTGAAGACGCGCTACGACAGGCCATTGCCTCGCGATCGCCAAGCGTGGTCGACATTGCCACCGACCCCGACGAAAAGCCGATGCCACCGCGAATTTCGTTTGCCCAAGCCCGAGGCTACGCGGAGGCTATCTTCCGTGAGACATTCGGACACTAGACACCGACGGTGGCACGTCACGACCGTCCATGGGCAATTTGGAGCGGACCGACTCGATTGGTTAGGCCGTTCCTTGCGCTTGAGTTGGCGTAGTGCCACGGGAGTCACACAACGGCTGATTCCTCGCTCCGGACTGGTCCGTGTCGAGGCGATTCAGACGATCCGGCCAGTGCGGCGGCGACAAGCGCATGACGAACAAAGAGGACATTGGCCAGGTTATGCCGAATGGAGGTGCTATCACGAGAGCAGTGGGTGGAGGGATCGACATGAATGCCGATATGACCAGCGTGGACCGCGGTTGGATGATTCGAAGAGCGCGGCCCGCCGACGCCGTGCAATTGCTCAATATTTTGGACGTCGTAGGCGCCGAGGGCAAATACATCGCCAACGACGCTGCATCCTGGAACGTTGCCGACCAGCGTCGAATACTCGAAGGCATGGTCGACCATGCCCAACGCATTTTGGTCGGCGACTACTTTGGGGCGGTCGTCGGCTCTCTCGAGGTGGTCCGCGGCGGGTTGGCCAAGAACGCCCATACGGGCACCGTGGCCATGGCCATTTTACCCTCATATCGAGGGCTTGGCATCGGTACCGGCCTGCTCCAAGAAGCTCACCGCTGGGCAGCGGACGTGGGCATAGAAAAGATGTGCCTGTCCGTGTTTTCCAGCAATGAAGGCGCGATTCGCCTCTATCGCAAAGCGGGTTACCAATTGGAAGGCATTCGCGTGGGGCAATTCCGTGTGCAGGGAGAATTGGTTGACGAACTGCTGATGGCCTGTTTTCTCAATCGTTGACTAAAACGTCGAGCATTAGCCAAAATTCGTCGTCATCATCCGGTGGGATGATTCCTTCTTCGAGAATATGCGACATGGTATTTTTCAGCCGCTCGGAATAGAAAAAGAAGGTTTCGAAGGCGCTGACAGGCTGTTCCGCTTCGCTTTTAGGTTCGTTCCAGACCGAGGCATAGGCAAAGGCCGCCAGAAGGGTGCGTAGTTCCTCTTCTTTGGCGTCCCATGCCGAGGCCAGCATCTCCTCCAAGATGGCCAAGCGATTGCCCGCCCAGGCCGTGTTCTCGGGTAAGCGATGGTGCACGCGATGCAACGTGAGATCTCGGTGTCGGTGTTCGAGGTCGTCCCATTTCACGTCTAACATGGGTGGCTCCATAACGGGAGCATCAACAAAATTTCGAGCCGTCCAGCCAGCGCGAAGCAGTTGCATGCGCTCGTCGGTGGTCAGGTTCGGTTGCGAAACCATTCCGAACAGGCGTCCCTCAGTGATGTGATGGTGTTGAACGTGCGATCGTAGATCTTGGTCGAGACCAACGTCCAACTGGGTGGCATCCACTAACATACCCCTCGTTTCTCTAGGCGATTTACCAGCTATTATACCCTTTTGTCCGTAATTGGCACGGCCGAGCCTAAGGAATTGATGGGAATAGGCTGGCTTAGCCAGGGAATGCTTTAGCCAAGCAAGCGGCGTCGAGAGCGTTTGATAAGGGAGTGACAACGATGAAAGGATATCGCGGATATGTGGTGGCGACGGCTTTAGGAGTGCTAGCCTTGGCGGCGGGATGCGGAGCCAATGCGCTTGGACCCAACGCCAGCAAGGCGGGACACCAGGCCACGAATAGTGCCCGCAAGACCGTCTCGAAGGCAAAACCAGCGGTTAAGAAGGCGGCTCGAAAAACTAAAAAGGTCGCTCGCAAGAGCACCAAGAAGCTAAAGCACGCTGGCCATAAGGTGAAAAAGACGGTGACTACCGGTAAGAGTCAAGCTGGCTGGTCAAACCCGGACCAGGCTATCGCGCAACGACTCGCCCATATCATTCGATCTCACCTCAGTGAGACGGATTATTCGCGATGCAGGGCCCTGCTTCCTGCATCGCAGCTAGGAAGTTTCCAAGGAGTCGTAGGTGAAAATTCTCCGTCTTGGCATCAAACGTCAATTCTTCGTGTGACCCACTTACCAACGGATAGGGCCACGATGAGCAAGGCTGGTCTTCCCTTCCGCCAAATGCTGCCCGAAAAGCCCTGCAGCCGACGCTCGCGCCGCGGCCGTGGTCCGAATCTTGGTGGCATTTCGTTTGACCCGGGTGTCGTGTCGGTTCCCTGACACGGTGCCCTTGCCCCCTTTACCAGCTTGACTCTTACCGGTAGTCACCGTCTTTTTCACCTTATGGCC
>JAKAAL010000177.1 GCA_021802375.1 Bacillota bacterium
ATTAGGTGCGGGATCGGACAAGCGGAAGCGATTCGTCTGGCGGAAGATGGAGCATCCGTAGGCGTATGCGATGTGCGGGAAGAAGAGGCTGAAGCGACAGCTCGGCACATCGTAAATCAGGGTGGAAAGGCCCAGGCATATAGGGTTGACGTGACCAAACCTTCAGACGTTGAAACGGCGTTTGCTGACGTGGTGAAAACTTACGGGCCTATAGGCATTTTGGTCAACAATGCCGGGGTAACGCGGGATAATCTCCTTTTCAAGATGGTCGACGCAGATTGGGACACCGTCGTGGACACGCACTTGCGCGGCACCTTTTTGTGTATACGGGCTGCTCACCACTACATGGTGGAGCAACGGTGGGGTAAGATTGTGAACACCTCATCAACGTCCGCTTTGGGTAACCGCGGTCAAGCCAACTATTCCGCCGCCAAAGCAGGCCTGCAAGGATTAACCCGAACACTCGCCATCGAGCTCGGACCATTTAACATTAATGTCAATGCCGTGGCCCCCGGTTACGTCGACACGGAGATGACGCGTCAGGTGGCTGTCCGTCTGGGCATAGATCCCGAAATGTTTAAAGCGCAGGCAGCGAAGCAAATTCCCCTGCGGCGCGTGGGAGTCCCCCGCGATATTGCCAATGTGGTGGCCTTTTTGTGCTCGGAGGATGCCTCGTTCATATCGGGCCAAATTCTCTATGTCAGCGGCGGACCCTGATCCTTTCCATCGAGGTAGCCGGGGTCGCAGGTCCGTGATGATAGCCGCACATCGATTCCAGGTTACGCACACTCAGCCTGGTTGGTTTAGGAGGCGTTAAGCTGATGCTGGAAAGAATTCACGTAGTGGACTTCACGACGTTATTGCCTGGCCCATACGCAACCCTACGCCTAGCCGATCTAGGCGCAACGGTGGTTAAAATCGAGCCTCCCGGGGGAGATCCCGCGAGGTACATCGGACAAACTGTAGAGGGAACTAGTCTAGGCTTCATGGCCAATAACCGAGACAAGACAAGGCTTGTGCTCGATTTGAAAAACCCAGTGGGGCAATCCGAGGCATTGGCCATGACCAAAACCGCAGATGTTGTGGTAGAAGGATTTAGGCCGGGAGTGGCAGACCGTTTAGGCATTGGCTACGATGTCGTTAGGCAGGCTAATCCTGACGTGGTCTATTGCTCCTTGACAGGTTATGGTCAAACCGGTCCCTTGAAGCACCTAGCTGCACATGACCTCAATTATCTTGCCGTGAGTGGGATGCTTGACCAATTTGTCGATCGCCAGGAGCAACCTATAGTCCCCAAAATTCAATTAGCCGATCTCTTAGGAGGGATCGCAGCAACGGAGGCCATTTTAGCCGCACTGGTGGAACGCAGTCAGACAGGACGTGGTCAACATTTAGATATTGCCATGGTTGACGCGTTGATGGGCCTCTTAGGGGGGCATGCACTGATTCAAACAACAACAGGATACACCCATGGGGTGGAGGAATTGGGGGGCGCAGCCGTTTGCTATAATGTTTATGAAACCCTTGATAACCGATTTATCTCTTTGGGAGCATTAGAAGCGAAATTCTGGGAGACTTTTTGTCACGCGGTGGGTCACCCCGAGTGGATACCTCATCAATTGAGCTCTGCAGAACCTTCTAACTCAATCTACAATGAAATGGTTAGCCTGTTCAAACAGCACCCATTGGCCTTTTGGACCAGTTTGGGCCAACACGCCGACTGCTGTCTCCAACCCGTGTTGAACGTAGGCGAAGCTTTCTCAACTTCCTACGCTATAATCAGAAATCTCGTGTCTGATCGAACAACATCCTGGGGAACCCTTCGCCATGCAACTACCGGGGCCGGAGGTTACCGCCGTCCCGCCAACGAGTATCCCGCGATTGACAATGATTGATGAGCGAATAGGAGTTCCAAAAGATGCCTGATTACATGTTTCAATTCCTCATAAATAGTCTTTAAACTTTGTTCGCCAGCAATGACGAAAATGATGAAAATCGCGTAGCTCTCATAAGCTTAACCGATGACAAATGGCGGCGGCGAAAACATCTGGATGGAAGCTCTGATGCAATGGGTAACCTCACAGACGTTGGACCCGTATGCCGTCTATCGCGTTTTAGACCGGATGGCCGCGGAGGAAACGGTGCAGATACCGCCCCCATAGACCGGATCGCCTGCACATTGTGATCGGTCTCCTCATTACGGCACAGGATATCCGAATTGGTGAAGGCCTGGGCTCGCGGGTTTCAAGATGCCCTCTGGCTCGTGGTACTTCGCTGCAGCTGTCGAAATTTCTTCAGCCTCTACCTGATACACTGCCCCGTTTACTGTATCGAAACTTGGGTTCTACCATTGTTGTCTCCCGCCCCTGCTTGATTTCTTTACCCAAAGCCACAATGTCAAGCTCCGCAACGGGTGGGCGACAACAAATTAGTGTATCTTGGCTGCAGAGCAGTCTCATGTCCCTGACGCCACCTAAGCATGCTAAATATTCAGGTCCGTCTGTTGACAGGTTAGGAGCCATCAAATTTCAACCTATTACCTTCCAGTGTTTGGTCTGAATATCTTGGCGTAAATCCGCTATAGTTATGGCTTAACGGTGCATCACCTGCCTTAGGCTCACCGATCCACTTTAAACAGAATTGTCTCCCTTACGGCACCCCTTCCTTCCAAAGGCGGTCTACGATTTTGTGCGGATCCAACCCCGGTTGCGCAAGTTTTATAGGCGCCGAATAATAGTCGCATTAGCCATGCCCCCACCTTCACAAATGGCAATGAGACCATATGTTGCCGCCCGGCGTTCCAGTTCATAGAGCATGCTTGTCACTAACCGCGCACCGGTAGCCCCTAAGGGGTGTCCGAGCGCAATCGCGCCCCCATTAACATTGACTTTGTCCCACGGCACCTGGGTTTCACGTTGCCAAGCCAGTACCACGGGGGCAAAAGCTTCGTTGATTTCATAGAGATCTATTGCGTCGGCGTCTAGTCCTGCACGAGCTAAAGCCTTTGCCGTCGCCGGGATAGGGCCTGTAAGCATAGTAACTGGGTTAACCCCGACGACCGCAAATGATACAAATTCCGCGCGGGGTCGCAAGCCCAATCGCTCGCCCACATCACGAGAGCCGATCAATACGGCCGAAGCCCCGTCGGACACTTGACTCGCGTTCCCCGCCGTGATCAGATTTAAGCCTGGAAACGCAGGCGGCAATTGCCCCATTCTTTCCAGGGACGCATCCGCACGAATCCCTTCGTCCTTTTCCGCCCACACGGAATTTTGCCCCGACAGCATAACACGAGCAATTTCCGAGGAGAAACGGCCCGTAGACTGTGCCTGGGCGGCCCGCCGGTTGCTTTGCCATCCTACCCAGTCGAGTTCATCCCGCGTTAAGTGCCACTGCTCAGCAACACGTTCGGCCCCTAATGCCTGATCAAACCACTGACCCTGGTCCATGCGATATCGCCTGGATAAATTATCAGTCAGCGGGGCGCCAGGACTCAGCATATTACTTAACATAGGGACTCGGCTCATTGACTCAACGCCACCTGCCACAACCAGATCGTAGCTCCGAGCCATGACCCCCTGAGCCGCAAAATGAATCGCCTGAAGACTCGATCCACATTGGCGGTCAACAGTCGCACCAGGGACTGACTCGGGAAGTCCTGCCGATAACCAAGCATTGCGCGCAATATTGACTGACTGCTCACCAACTTGGTCCACACACCCAACAATCACGTCATCTACGCATGCCGGAGAAATCCCGACACGTAAAAATAGCTCAGAAAATACCGTTGCTAACAAATCCACCGCATGAACAGAGGCCAACAGCCGACCACGCTTTCCAATCGGTGTCCGTACGGCCTCGAAAATGACTGCCGTCTCCATCGCCTTACCCCCATCCCAGTATGCTGTTATGTTATCCGCTTCATGATGAAAAGGCACCCTAGAGGCCCAGGCTTTTAGCAATGATCGTCTTCATAATTTCGTTGGTGCCGGCATAGATCTTGCTGACCGTGATGTCTCGGTAACGCCGTGCAATTGGGTATTCTTCCATATATCCGTACCCACCAAACAATTGCAAGCACTCCATGGCCGCGTGTTGTGCCATCTCCGTTACCCACCACTTAGCCATGGCGGTCTCCTCGCTTGAAATTGTCCCGCTGGCATGACGAGATACTAAACTTCCAACAAACTCGCGGGCGATAGCCACTTCGGTGGCGACTTCCGCTAATTTAAACCGCGTATTTTGAAATTTGCTCAGGGGCTGCCCAAATACCGTCCTTTGTTGGACATAACTTAATGTCATCGCCAAGATCTCTTCTGCGGCAACAAGGCTCTCTACCGCAACCAGCAAGCGTTCCTGCGGGAGATTTTCACTCAAATAGTGAAATCCTTGCCCTGGTTTCCCTAAAACATTGGTATCCGAAACCATACACCCATCGAAATGCAATTCCGCGGTATCCTCCGCCCACAGGCCCATCTTCCGTAATTTCCGACCTTTAGAAAAACCCGGCGTATCCGACTCCACCACAATTAAACTCATTGACTGTTTAACATCATCGAGGGATTCAGTTTTGCACACGACGACTATAAGGTCGGCGGAATGCCCATTGGTGATGAAGGTTTTGTGCCCATTTATCCGATAGTAATGGTCTTGTCGTTCCGCACGGGTTTGGATAGCCTTAAGGTCGGAACCTGTTCCAGGCTCTGTCATCGCTATGGCGCCAACTAAATCCCCCGCTATGCACCGCGGCACCCATCGCTGTTTTTGCTCATCGGTGCCATATCGTAGTAAATAGGGCAGGACAATACCTACGTGCAGAGAGATGCCGTTAAGACTGGAACCAATACGTTCAAGTTCTTCTACAAAAATTGCTAAAAACGTGAAATCCAACCCCGATCCCCCATAAGCCTCCGGCACTCCAAGGCCGAGGTATCCCATTTCTCCTAACTGTTGCCAAAACCCACGAGGAATTTGCCCCTGTTCTTCCCACAGATTAAAATGTGGCTTGGCTTCCTTCTCAAGGAAGCGACGAATATTACTTCGCAATGTTTTGTGGTCCAAATCTTCCGAAGATTCTTTGATGTCATCCATCATCGTAGCTCGACACCCTCCTTCATCTCGTTGCTACGAGCAGGGAACGGACAAATTGCGGGAGGTCTGCCCTCACCTCAATATGGCGAAATCCATCCCAAATGCTTTTTCATCGCCTCCATAAGTTCTCCTGTTGTCGCATCAGCCAATGATGCCTCGACCATAGCGGGAATAAGATCGAGCCCTTGCCTGCCATCGGCGAACTCACCGAGCGCATGTTCCACTCTACGCATCGCTTTCTGCCATTTCGATGGATCGCGTAGCTGTCTTAGCTCTCGAATTCGCTTCACTGAAATAGCCTCATCTTGAGGAGGAACTTCAAACACTTCGACGGTCAAGGGATCCGGGGTATCATATTTGTTCACGCCCACCATCACCCGTCGTCCTGATTCCACGTCGTTTCGCCAACGTGCAGACCGCTCTTCAATTAAGGACCTGACATACGCATGATTGCGCGTGTAACCCCCTCTCTTCTCTAGCTCGTCTATCAGGTTTTCTCCCGCCTGCACCAGATCCGCCGTAAGCCGTTCTACATAATACGAACCTCCTAAAGGATCCGTCACCGCGGTGATATTGGTCTCTTCTTGAATCACTTGCTGCACACGGAGTGACAACGTATGTGCCATCTCGGTGGGTATTGCCAACGCCTCATCGAAAGAACTTACTTCCATAGCCTGCACACCCGCCAATGCTGCCCCCAAGGCATGTAGTGTGGTTCGAATTAAGTTAACCAAGGGCTGTTGCCCCGTCAACACGGCTCCCGATGTATGCGTATGGATTCGCGCATGCATCGCACTGGCTTTCGTAGCGCCGAGCTTACGACATTGTTTCGCCCAGATCTGGCGTAAAGCCCTAACTTTAGCAATTTCTTCAAAAAAATCATTGGCCTGGGCTATTTGAAATCCAAAACGCCCTAGCACATCGTTAGGATTCATTCCGGCATCAATACAGGATTTTGCATACTCAATGCCTGCCGCTACCACCAATCCAATCTCGTGAACCGCATTGCCACCCGCTTCCTCGATACCATAGCCGAACAGGTTCAGTGTGTTCCATTGGGGCATGTGGCGACCACAGAATCGAATCAGTTCGACCGCCAAGCGTTTTCCCATTTCCGGTGGAAAGCAACTCATACCGCAATAGGCACTAATGTAATACCAATTCATCGTGTTTCCCCGCAGGGCGTCCCATGGCACCCCTTTTGTCTGAGCATAAGCCAGGTAATGAGCCAGGACAGGTAAAACCTCGTAATCCGTAATGTGGACCACGTTAATTGCGGTTAAGTCAAGGCCACGAAACAAAATTTCCATATCCTGTCGGCAATATACGGCCATGCCGTCTTTGCCAACCCTTCCCGCTGCAGCTGGGTGATCGGGGTCAATCCCTTGATGGGACACAAGGTCATAAACCAAGTTATAGAACGTACGCCCCATGTATCCTGTCATTCCTTGTGCTCGAAGACTATCCATTCGTTCCCGAGTGTGTTCTGGCAAGCCATAACCAATAACGGGTTGGTTTGCCCACGGGAACAGTTGGTACTGGCTGGCGTAAAGCCCGCGAGTAAATGGGACGGAACCCGGCGCATTGATGTCGTCTGGTGAAATGTCGTCTATATCGGTCAAAAAATAACATGGCTTAATCGGCATCCCGGAATGCGTAACAGGTGCTGGCGGCGCTTCGCCGTTATGAAATCGACGAGACAAGCGGGAAAACTCGGTGGCCCAAGTTTCTTGAAAACCTTTTTCCGACCTGAGACGACGATCCCATGAGCCAACTTTCGATTCCTGATTCTTGTTGTCTTCAGAAATATTTGACGGTGTTTCCGCCATTAGACGTCACCTCCCACAGATGCTTTCGAATGGCCCTCGTCTATCTTCGACGCTTGAATCGCCCTGACCCGTTGCCGAACAAAGGAGACAACATCACTCGCATTCGTACCGGGTCCAAAGATTCCCTCGATACCCATCTCTTGCAATGCGGGATAGTCCCGTTGTGGAATAATACCACCTACCATTAACGGCATGTCCCCCATTCCCTGATTAACAAGTTCGGCGTGAAGTTTTTGAAGAATAGGAAGATGCCCTTGTACCGAACTGGAAAACCCAATCAAATCAACATCCTCTTGACTGGCTACGGACACAATTTCATTGGGATCTAGAAAATTTATAAAGATGACCTCCATACCACTGTCGCGTAGCCTGATGGCAATATATCGAGCACCCCGATCATGCATATCCATGCTTGATTTGCAAAGTAGAATCCTCGGAGGATGAGGATCATGCGTTTTTGCCATGGTTTAAGCCTCCTCTTCAACTCGAATAGCAATGGCCGTTGCAACTCCTCCACCTCCACCAACCGTAGCAATTCCACGACCACCACCGCGCCTTCGCAATTCATGCACCATAGACGTTACAATCCGCGCTCCACTACATCCCACAGGAT
>JAKAAL010000178.1 GCA_021802375.1 Bacillota bacterium
CCGAAGGAACATTGTCTCGACGCCGCCTGCGTGGGGCTTGTCGATGCCCTGGAGCATTGGCAACAGCCCGTCCTCGTCATCAAAACTATGGGACGCGGGAGTTACCAGCGCACACGCCTGACAAAAGATGGATATCTTACTCGAAACAAAAGCGTTTTCGGCTTCCAAACTGGGGATATGGTGAAAGCTATTGTGACCACAGGCAAAAAAGCCGGCACTCACCTGGGCCGCGTTGCCATCCGAGCCAGCGGCAGTTTCAACATCCAGACCGGAAATGGGCTGATCCAAGGAATCTCGCATCGTTTTTGCATGCTCGTTCAGCGGGCGGACGGCTATGGATATGGGTGGAATCACTGCGCACAGAAAGGGGGAAGCGGTGCGGAAACCCAGCCCTGAAGGACGGGGTTTCCGCACCGCGACTAAGTGATGAACACAGGACAACAAGCACCACAGATCATCTTGCGGGCCACTGACGGCCAGGAGTTTTCATCGCATCAAACCGTGGCCAACGGTCCACTCGTGGTTGCGTTTTTTCCTTTAGCATTTACCCCAGGCTGAATTCAAGAGTTATCCACCTGGCGGGGGGATTACAAACAAATTCAGGAATCTGGCGCTAATATTGTAGCCATCAGTACCGACCAAACGTTTGCCCAAAGGGTTTTTAAAGCCTCACTGGGCGGATTGCCTTTTGAACTCCTGTCGGATTGGATGAGGGAGACTGCGCGCAACTATGGTGTGTTGGATGAAAAGGGCGGATACGCCCGACGGAGTACTTTTGTCCTAGATCAGAATCATCACTTGTTGTATCAAAATCCGGAGTTTGGTGCTGGGAATCGCAGCCATTATGAGGCCGTGCTGGATGTCTTAAAAACCTATCACGGAACCAAAGCGTAAGAGGGGATTCTTTTGAGTCAGTTCAATCAGTTGGTCGAATTTTTTGATCGCCAAGAGCGAAGCACTTGGCAAATGGAATTGGCCACCACACTATTTGAAAAAGCTAGTTTGCGGCCTGGAATGCGAGTGCTCGACGCGGGATGTGGCGCGGGCTGGCTTTTGCTGGGCTGGGCTCATCGCATCCCACTCGAGGCCGTGGGTATTGACAACTCAGGGCCAATGATAGAAAGAGCTCAGTTCAATGCGCTCCAAATGCAGCAACGAACACATTTCGAGGTCGCTGACATGAGACGTTTGCAGTGGCCAAATGACAGCTTCGATCGGATAGTTTCTAATTTTGTTTTCTTTTTGTTTGATTCACCAGCTTCCACATTGACAGAAGTATGGCGGGTTCTCAAACCTGGTGGCCGTTTCCTGATGTTTAACCCAGGGCTGAATTGCCTCAACGACCATATGGACTCTTATGCAGAACTGCGCGGTTGGCAAGAATTTGACCGTGACAGTTTTTTACAATGGGGCGATGTAGTGTCACGCCGTCGCCGATTAACGCCTGAGGACATTGAGTCATGGTGGGGAAATACATCGGCGGTGTTTTCGCACCAAACCTTGTGGAATGGGATTGGGTTACTAACCGAGGCAGTAAAACCCCTAGCACAGGTTGAAGACTAGATCAATCATTTGAGCTATTTTGTGGTATTCGTGCCGTCTTTAACGTCCAACTGTGGCGTGGTAGAATAATCAATATCGCCATTTATCGAATCTATACAGAAAGGACCGAAGAGCAGCATGTTAGAGTGGCTGATCGGTAAAAAGCGTGGCCAAGCCAGCAGCAGTTCGCAAACTCATATTTCTCCCCAAGAAGTGTTGGACATGATTCAGTCTGGGGTTAAGGTTACCATTTTGGATGTTCGGGAACAGCATGAATACCGTGCTGGGCATATAAAAGGCGCTCAATTGATACCCCTGATGCATCTTTCTAAACGACTTCACGAGGTGCGCAACGAACACTTGATCATCACTGTGTGCCGTTCCGGAAATCGGAGCGCTCAGGCTGCTCGCCTTTTGCGGACCCACGGATATGAGGTGCGCAATATGCGTGGCGGCATGTTGCAATGGCC
This sequence comes from Bacillota bacterium, assembly GCA_021802375.1. Next base: position 2,013 of record JAKAAL010000178.1, read on the forward strand.
AGGAAAAATCGCCAAATAACCTTTGAGGAAGGATGTGACACATCATACTGGTTGATCGGACAATTGTACGTTTGGCGGGAATTGTTGCCATGATAGGCGGACTAATATTTTTTGCGATACGACTGCCGAGTATTGGTGGATATCTAGTGGCAGCCGGGTTGATTTTTTTAGCTTTTACGATAGGGTGGACGGCCCGTTATCAAAGAGTATTGCGAGAACCACCCGACACGCACGATGGTTGGGAACCCACTGGAGAAACCTATTTGAATCCGGGTGGCGATGGACCAGTAGCCGTGTGGCACAAAGGCATTAAACGTGTGTACGTGAAAATCCCCAATGCCCACCATGAATAATCGGCGGGCCATACTTTTTCTGATTCTGGCCAATTTGCTGTGGTCGGGAAATTTTTTAGCGGGACGACTCTTGCGAATAAGCATGGGACCTTTCACGTTAAATGGCATTCGCTGGGCCATATCCTCGCTGATTTTGGTCTGGCTTGTTAGGCGGCGGGGAGAGTCGTTGCCTCTGTTACAGCAATGGCGTCCATTTTTGCTTTTGGGCTTGGTAGGGATGTTTTTGTTTTCGTCCCTGACCTATTGGGGGTTAACTCTGGTTGGCGCGGGAGAAGCAGGACTTTTGTCAGGGTTGACCCCCGTCGCTGTATTGGTTGCAGGGTTTGTCATTGCCAAAGATCGGGTCCATCCTTTGCAATGGGTCATGGTATTGGTTTCCGTATGCGGTGAGCTATTGTTGCTGCACCACACGGGGGCAGGGGGCCTGGTTTCGGGTAGCTTATTTGGTGCTATCCTATTACTTCTGGCCGCCTTATCGTGGGGGGTATACACCGCATTAGGCCGGCGATATCGGGTGCGCTTTTCACCATTGGTGATGACTGCTGGCGCGGCGGTGTGGGGAGCAGTACCATCTTTGTTACTAGGATCTTGGGATTTGACGGAACACCCGCTGCTTCTCAATGTCGCCAGCATTTCCGCACTGCTATATGTCAGCACTTTTGCCTCGGTGTTAGCTTTTGTGGTGTGGAGCGCCGGTGTCAACATTATTGGCAGTGCGACTGCGGCGCCTTTTATGAATCTTCTTCCAGTTTTCACCGCGGTATTAGCTGTCTTGTTGCTACATGAACGTCTCGGTGCTTACCAAGTGGGTGGGGGATTAGTAATCATCGCAGGCGCAATAGGGTCAAGTTTGTTTCGAGCGAACCCGTGCACAGTGCTGTCCGAAACCTAGGTCTGTGCCTGCAATAGATAACCGGCAAAATAGGGTGCTGGTACCACACCTTGTAATCTTTGGGTGCCTGGTTCCAAGATGGTGGTGGGAACTCCTAATATATTAAACTTTTGCCCGCGTTCAGGAAACTGATCCACTTGAATGATTGCGACAGACACCAATGGTTGCCATGCAGCGCATTCCATTGCCAGATGTACCATCTGGACGCACGCCATTCAGGTGGGCGAAACAAAAATTGATGCAGCAATTGAATCGTAGATTTGGTCCAGCAATGAGCGGGTAGTAACATCTATTTGCGGTGTGATACCGCTATAGAGTGCGATGGCATCTACAAGAGCTGTAAATTCTAGGCCAGTCGGCACTCCCCAAAACACAATATCCAACAATCGTGCGGCTTTCGAACGCAACCATACTTTGGGGGCGGGAGACCCTGATTGATATACATACGATAAGGTATGAGGGTTCAGAGAAACCAAGTAAGACACTAAATCGAGTGTTTCAATCACTATCGGGTGGTCGGCGCTTCCTTCAACTACCAATTCCACCGCAGAGGGTAAAGCCATCAAACGCTGAGACAAAGTTTTTTCGTCCCTATCTTGTAAGTAACTCATATTAGAACCGCCTTACGTTAATTAATGATGACGATGGATAGGGCAGGGGAATGCAGTGTGAACTAAGAATACCCTTTTCACTCGTTCTTATAATGGCTGAGAGTAGTATAACTTTTTACTGAGATTTCACGCTGGAAGCGACGATACAAGATGGAATCGATTATACCAAGCGGGGCCTCAAATCTGGGCGTCTATAGGAGCTCTCATTAGAGCAATGGGTGCGCGGTCGCCTTTTCACCAGAAGGCCGACACTTCCCCACGAGGTCACCCACTTGGTAACTTTATTATGATCATGTGAAGGAGACTTGTCTATGCTAGATTTCAAACCCGAGACCGGTCTAACTCCCTAATTCTAGATAGATCATTGTTCGCTGGACCCTGAGCCTCTCGGGGCGCGATATTGCGAGACAAGGCCCAAGCGTTCCAAACCTATCATGTCCCGTTCTCCGCCTCCAGCGTGACGATAGCGAACGCCAATCGAGGATGCGTCTTGTCCGTGGTTTATAGGGGCTTAACAGAGCCGATGGTTCTCGCCAACTTTACTAGCAATCGACGGCCCACTTTAAATCGCATCATGGTCTTTAAGAATGTGCCACCTCTTTTTGATGGTACGATACCATAGAATGACAGAACGATCGGAAAATACCGCATCTTCCGCAAAGACTGTCAAAAGTGTTAGGAGGCGAATACCATCAAAAAGATTCAACCGTTACCCCGATTCTGGTTGATCCCGGCCCTGTTAACAGTGTCATCGTGGGTTTTTTGCTTTCGAAATAGTGCCACACAAATTTTGCAACCTACACCTCGGTTGTGGCATCTTGGGGGAATAAGTCTCGTGGTCACCGCACTTGAGGTTATGCTCGTCCGTGGGGCATGGAAGTATGCTCCTATGCCAGGTCATGGGGATGCTCCTCAGCCAGCGCGCCATGCTAAGCGTCCGTGGGTCATATTTGGAGTAGGCGTAGCCGTCGCTATCATTGGGATTGGAGTGCAGATATTCTTGGTGTTAGCTAATCCGATCCCGATACTGTAAGTGTTAATTGTGGTGCGCGAGCGACAGCCCGGTGCGGTTTCGGATGGTAAAAAAAATTGTTGTACCCCAGGGACATCCCCGTTGTCGACATCGACTTTGCAGCCTTGGTTAAGACCTCTTGGACACGAGACGTCAATGGGATCAGACACGGCACGGAATTAGCGGAAATGGCCACAGGATTTGCATCGCGGCGTAAATCATGTTCTTGCGGGGGGCGCCTTAAAGTTATTGGGATTTTGGCACTCTTTCACTCGTCCCAACAACACCGGGTCCAACTAAGAAACAACCCAAATGGCAATACGTGGATTATGAGGGACAAGTAACGGATCGTTGCCATACCCAACAAACGGATGCTGCCAAGACCGCAAATGCACCCAATCCTGCAATCCACCATGTGGTTATCATCCCTGACATCGACCGGATCTACGCTGTGATCCGACGAACGTGGTGACCCAAGGCTATGGAGGCGGACTGACTGTCTTGTGCGTCTAACAAGTCCAGGCGACTGCCCGGCTGTCCTTGGAAAGTTTAGCATCATTCTCCTGGAAGGAAAGACAGTCCATGTCGTGCCAACTTTGTTTTCTGTCAGATAATAAGTTAAATGACTGTTGGAGTACCACAGGGGAAAGCGCCAGCCATGACACCAAAAAGAAACCCGGAAAACATAAATGTCCGATAAGGCAGATTATGTAAACTCAGAAAATAACGAACGGTGGGGGACCCGGTTGGATGCAGCGTCGTTAAAATCGTCGTCCAACGCCAAGCTCGGGCGTTCCGGGCCATGAACCGTTTGCACAACCTCTCTCTCCAATCGGCAGTGTACCGGTAGTTCGAGGAGGGCACTAACCGAGAAATCGCTCCGTCGCGGCGTACTCACGCTGATCGCGAATAACGCGAGCGATGCTCTCGTCATTGACACGAATGTGTTCGTCTCGGCCTTATTAAACCCTGATGGCGCCCAACCCCTGGTCGTACGGTTCCTTCTCGGTGGCGAGTAACGGTGTGCTTCCGAGATACGCGGGTACTTATTGCGGTAGCCAAGCCCACTTGATAACCGGGCATATTCGCCACTGCCCCGTCGATGTTCGCCAAGGCGTTTCGGTCTTAGAATCAAGTAAATGGTCGAATATCACGACATTGAACCGCCCCCTGTCATACGCGGCGGATTCTTACAGCACGCCTGAGCAAGGCACTCCCTGGTAATCGGGTCCCGGTTTGAGAATATACGACCAGACTCAACGGTTTGCGCCACTCGCGGGTTGGAAAGGCCGTTGAGCGCTGGCTGTTCAGGCTATCGTTCTTAACCGCGTTCGCAACCGGCGTAATTAAAGAGTGTTGTTAATACTCGTTTTTTATGTGATAATTTGTATCAAAATCCGCAGCCCACGCATACTATCGAAAAACGAAGGTACGAAGTGAGGTGCCAAATATGACAACGGTTCGTTCAGATGTTCTGAAATTCGTGAAAGATCATGTCTTAAATATTTCAGAATCTAACCCGTACGAGCAAACTGGCCGAAATTCTAGAACTATACGCGGAAAAAACCACTGATGAGTTGTTCGTGGTTCAAAACACCCGAAATAAAAATGGACGAGCTGTGATTGCCAATCTGGAGTTTTTCGAGGAATTGTTGAAATACAAAGAAGCGGTGGATGCAGCAATCGATCAGATGATGGACCAGATTGCTTTGGAGCGAAATGACGAGCAGGCAGAAATTCCTTTGGCCCACGTAATTTCTGAAATTCGATTTGGACGTCAACCGAATCGCTCAGTTAAGCGAAGCCGTTGAGGAAGAGTAATGCCGACCGTCGAAGACATCTTGAACGCAATACTGGCCGTTTAACGTAGAGATACGATTTAGCAAAAAGGCCGTTGAGGATTTAAGCCGATACCCAAAAGAACAGCAGGAAATAATTCTTGCCCCGATTGTGGCTCGGGCGAACAAAAGACCGCTGATTAAACCGAACGGCATTGGCGAGCCGTTACGCGGGGAATTGCGTGGCTTTACGAAAATTAAACCTAAACGCTTAGGGCTTCGGATAATATATAGAGCCATCCAGAACAACCGGACCTTCATGGAGATCCTTGCAATTAGCCCAAGGAACCGCGATACAGTCTACACCTTAGCTGCCAAACGATTAAAGGACTTTCGCCTTGAAATGTCGGAACGTAACCAATAGCCTCGCTCGCCACCCTTAAAGATGAGTTCGATGGGGATTAGCCTAGCGTTAGCTCACGGGACGTCCGGACGATACGGTACGGTATAGCGGATCCGATATCGGTTAGCCCGATCGATGAGGTGTACCACTTCGACGACTGTGTTGGTCGTGGTGCGCGTTATTCGCTCAATGTCGAGCACGACTAACGGTACCCATCAGAATTCGCTAAATGCAAAAAAGTCAACCATGCCACTGAAACACTTTTTATCAGTTTATTGGTAAAGATTTTTAAAGAGAATTCAGGATATTATCGTAAAAATGCGGGGACTAATAAGGAAAGGGGTAAGTTTGACTAAAACCCCGAGATGTCAATTAGAGGGGGTTTGTGTATGAATGGAACGAAAAACAGGCATAAG
>JAKAAL010000179.1 GCA_021802375.1 Bacillota bacterium
ACTGCCCGCGCATCTGGTGGACCACTGGCACGAGACCGGGAAAGTCCGAGCCCTCACCCCGTCATCCCGCACCGTGGTGCCCTATGCCGCATTCCCGCTCATGTCCCCGGCAGGGCACGAGGTGGGCGCGGTGCTCCGTTGTGCCGGCACCCCCGATCAACAACGGCACCAAATCGGGGCGGGGTTTTCCGTTAAACGCAATCAAGCAGGATCCCAGCCGACCCAGGGATTCTGGCAATCTCATGACGCGCCCCAAGCTCAAACCCTCGTCTTGGTGGAGGCCCCGATTGACGGCATGGCCCTGTATGCGGCTTTGCTGACAGATCACCGCGACCCCAGTGATTTCGTCATTCGGGCCAGCGCGGGGGAGGCCTTGAATCCGGTGCATTGGACCGGCGATTGGGCGCACATCGTGACCGCTTTTGACCGGGATACCGCCGGAGAGCGGTTTCATCACACAGTGCGGCAGGCTCATCCGGACCACGATGTGAGACGGCTGACACCCCCACCGGGTCATAAAGACTGGGCGGAAGCCTGGGCCCAGTGGGTCTCCTCTCGGACCGTGGGCCGGGAACCCGAAGGCGATTATGAACCCGGCGATTAATGCCGTATGCCTCCCGAAGCACTGTAAGAAAACAATAGAGTGTCCGCAGGGTTGGAGTGTTGTAATCCGCGGACCTGGAATTTTGCGCCCACGACTTTGAATGGGTGTGTAATCAGACAAAAAGAGAATTCGAATGATTCGTGCGGGCGCAGTGGAATTGCTTCCACCGCGCCCTGATCGTGTAATGGGTCCTGGGCGCGAAGGGATCACGGATCACAATGAGCCGACAAGACGCCATACCCCCCCAACATCACGTCCCCTCGTGTCGTAGTATCCTAAAAGAGGAGGAGGAGAGGAGATTATGCTGATTCCCATATGGTATGCGGGATGGGAGCATGCATGCTGTGGGTCAGACATTCGGGTGGAGGACTTTGTGGAGTGGTCGGTGTATTGGGAACCGATACAGGACCCCATTCTCAGTGGCAACCCGCCCCATCTCGCAGTGGTATCGGAGACCACTGTGGAGGCGGTCTGGCGGTGGAGGCCGAAACGGCTCAATGCGGATGGTGTCACCATGGTGATCGAGTGGGGAGATCTCAAAGTCGGTGTGCGGGTGTCGGACCATCCAGATTGGAGTGGCCGGCTCGTCCAAGGTCAGGGAAAACTCTGGCATGAGCATCATGTGGTGGATCGCATTGCGACATCCGGGGGGTCGTTCGTGCCATTTACTCCTGGCGTCGCACGGACGCCGGACAGTCCCAATTCGACCGGGACGAACCGTGGATAGCCATCCGTCCGACTGCCGAAGAGCACGCGGGAGATTTTTGTTTTATGGTGGAAATGGACGTTGAGCCGTGATGATCCCGATGGAGACAGCAAATATTTAGTGGAACACCGAGTCTGGTCGAAGACTTAACTGATTTTCCCCCGCTCGTCAGGGCGAGTGGCTGGGTATGTTTATTGGGCAGAGGTCATCTGATGAAATAGCTCAGACTGAGTGCTCGCCGGCCCGCCAATCCGCCGACAAGCGACGCGTATGGAGGCCCAGGATCTTTGAGGATAAATTGGGGATGTGTATTTCAGTACTGGAGTTTCGCCATTATAAAAATTCAGTGGCTGAAATCCAGGCCTGATAAAGCTTCTGAGACATGGCATGTGTAAGGTTAGTAAAATATTTCTATTGTTGGCAGGATATTCGGGCATGGACATCGAATATGTCAGGTTAATAGGAGGCGATACCGGATGGCAACGATTATGGCTAAACACATTCCCGGGATGAAGGACCCCGTTTATTATTACCAATGGTCTTATCGTGTGAAGCAGAATCCCCGTGATACGGGGAAAGGGCCCGGTTCGGGCCCGAGTCGAGTCAAGACCGAAACGATTTATTTAGGTACCGCCGACCAAATACGGGATCGGTGCCGTGGGGTCCTTCCGCCTCAAGCGGTGCATGCCAAGGCTTTTGGGTGGGTGGCCGCCGTGTTGAGCATGGTCGAACAACTCGGGATCGTCTCCGTCGTGGACAGGGTCGTCCCCAAACGGCATCAAGGGCTCACTCCCGGAACCTATGTGGCGTTAGGAATTATCGCGAAACTCTGTGCTCCCGACAAGAGTTGGCGAGGATTTGGCCCGTGGATCCAGAAGACCATGGTCCCCGAACGCTGGGCGTTACCCCCCACTCTCCTGGATTCCCAAAACTTTTGGGATCATTGGGATCTCTTGTGCTCCGAAACCACCGTCTCTCCGACAACGAATGATGCGCCCCTCTTGGAAACCGATACGATTTTGCAGATTGAAGAAGCGATTTGGGACACGGTGCAAACCCAGTATCGGATTCGCTTGGACGAAATCTTGTACGATGCGACGAATTGTTACACGTTTTTTCAGCCGGAAACCGCTGCGAGCGTGGCCCAGCGGGGTCATAACAAAGCGGGACGGGATCACCAACGTCAGATCGGTCTAGCCTTAGCCGCGACGCGAGAAGGAGGGATTCCCTTGCTGTCATTAGTCTACCGGGGCAATTGCCATGATGCCAAGTTGTTTCCCGAAAGTATGACACGGCTTATTCACCGAATTGCCCGACTCCAACAGGATGCGCATCATCTCGTCCTGATCTGTGATCGGGGGAATAATTCGCGGGCGAATTTTGACGCGCTCCAAGCTCATGCCGCTGACGATTCGCATCCTCTGCGAGTCGATGTGATCGGCGGTTTGGTGGCCGCTCACCATCGTGATTTGCTGAGGAAACCCTTAAAGGCCTATTCCCAGACACATGAGAATCTTCGTGTCTGGACCGGAAAACGCACGGTCTATGGACTATCTGCGACCGTGGTGATGACCTATCATCCGGGATTGGCCGCCCGCCAACGGCGGGCGTTGGATCGTCAAATTCAACGGGCTCGTCACGCTTTCCAAGAGTACTGGACCACCCATACCCGGGGATCGTCGGCCACGCGCTTAACGGGTTTGGCTACCCTGCAAAAGAAATTGCGGGGTGGACGCTTTTGGACCCTCGCCGTGGATGACCAAGACCATCTCCAACTCCGGGCGAACCGTGCCGCTCGAGCGGCACGGTATCAGGAACACGGAAAACGCTTGCTCTTCTCCACCGATCAATCCTTGTCGGTGGAAGCGATTTTGTCCGCTTATAATCACGACAAAGTTCAAGTCGAAGAGGATTTCCGCACTCTGAAGGCTGCGGATTTCATACGGATTCAACCCTTGCGCCATTGGACCGATAGTAAAATTCGGGTTTACGCGCTGGTGTGTGTCTTGGCCTTATTGGTGCTGAAGTTGATGATGCGGACCCTTGCCGAGCATCAATGGGGTCTGAGCGCAGCGGTTCTCAAACAGGAGTTAACGGATATCCAAGAAATTTATCTGCAAATGACTCCCACCACTCTCCACCGCCTATTGACCACGCGTTCCACGATTCAACAACAATTATATGACCTGTTTCACCTCGATCAGTATGCTCCGAACAACGGTGCCACAACACTACCCTTACACATCGCCAATGGCTGAAACTCTTTAAGCATCACAGTTTCCGGCCTTTCCCGATCATTAACGGCGAAACTCCAGCAGTAAAATCAGAAAGCGGATGTTATTCGTCACAAACAGGAGGTGTTCCCGTTGGTGGGAACGGATCCATCCGATCCATTGATCTCGGGGCCAGTCCATCCCAGCAGAACCCCATGCCTCATCGACGCAGGTGACATACATCAAGGCCTCGCCGACCATTCCCCGAAATCCTAAATAACGATGTTGAGTTATCAACGTACGACACCGTGCCCGCTCATCCGGACGAAGTAGCCGCATCACCAGGTGTGTTACTCAATGCCTGACAGACTTTTCCCCAATGTGGGCTGGTTTCATATTCGTTCCGCTATGCCAGCGCAGGCGAAAAAGTCCTCCCTAACATGACTGATAGATCCCATCCGGGTTTCGAAACTTTTAAAGCGGTCCTTGTGAGTGGCCCTATTTCCAACGGAAAATGTTACGCCAGATGATACAATCATGCGAAGTGGTACAATAGGTACAATAAACAAGATGGAACAATAATGGTGGGTTTGAAATGCCGTTGGAAATTCGAATGAACGCCGATTTCTTGCCAATGCCGCCATGGGCCCAATTTTTCATGGCACTCGGTGAAAACTTTTCTGATTACTACCACTTGCACGGCGGATCCCTCAAGATGGCTGTGGTTACCCCGGCGCGCAATTTTGTTGCGACTATGTTGGCATTAGGGATCGTTAAAGCGCGAGCGCAGAAAATTGATTTGGCTAGCTATTTTGAATCTCTGACACATTATCCCAAAGATACCCCGGTCGTCTTGTACAATAGCGGCCGCCGACGCAACGGCCTGCTCAAAGGCGGTGCGGTTCTGTATGGAACACGTTATGTCAGAGTTCAGGTGCAAAATGAATCAGGGGGAGATTTAACCGAATACATACCGGAGAAGCGGGCGGAATCTGTGGTTGTACGGGAACGTGCAGCCATTCCAAAACTTCCGAAATCGCAGCGCGGCCGGCGAGCAGAACCTTTTCCGCCAATTTGGATACCTTTTAGTAACGAGGCTCCATATGGTCCGGAGCGGACCGATGTCATTATTGTTGGCCGCCCAAAAGAACTCGACAAGGAAGCAAGCTGGGAGATAAGAGCCGCAGAAGGAGACCGCGTTTGTTCCGGGCGAATCCAGGATCTTCTATCGTTAGCCGGATTATCGGGTGTCGGACCCCTATATCACGGTAAAATGGTCTCGAACAGAATCCGGAAACCTAAACTTCCCACGCCGGATACTGTCGTGCTCTTTTCGGATTCGTCTACGTACGTGCGGCTTGCGGCTAAGGTTAAGACTCAGTGCTCAATTGTTGTCATAGACCGACTGTCTTCACATTGCCCGGAAGCGATCCAAAAGTTCAACTCGTCTTATGCCGGGAGAACGGGCGCCAAAGTCCTATTGCAAGCGGATCCTCCTCCAGGGGTTGAATATCTTGCGTACCAGGAGGAGCACTAATGGAACTTAGAGTGCTGAACAGGTTGTACGCGCTGCAAGCGACCAGGGAGATTACAACAATCAAAGTGGAGTATCCTGAGGTGCAAGAGATAGAGCGACAGTTTGCTCATCTGCTGCAAGGAGACATAGATTACGAATTCTGGGACCCGCTAATCAAGGCGATAAAGGGATTTTTGTTCCGGCTCATGGTCCTTCCGCTTCCGCCGAGTGCCGCCCTGTTTGACTGTTTTGGCGAGGTATCCTCCGTATTGAAGCAAGGACATTGGCTCCATCCGGCTGTTGCTGCAGACTTCAACCGTGTGTATGATTTGAGCCGCCAGTTGCGGTCTTCGAACAAAAATCCCATTCTAGAGGTCATACAGCGTCAGGGCCTCGGGGGAATTCTGGTTGTGCCGTGGAAATCCTTTGCCACGGCTACAGACGAATATTTGAGCCATATCGGCTACCGCTTGCGTGTGGTGTCACAGTCAGCGCTGGACCGCACCGAGGCTCTTTGGGGCGACGAAAACCTTATTGTTGTGGGGCCACCGCGCATCTATGAAGAGTCGCTGTTTACCGTGCGCCGGTCTTCTCTGTTGACGTGGCTGACCTTTGCGTGGAAACCTCTTAGATTTGATGTGCGGAACCAGCTTATTGACCATTCACATAAGTCGGCGCCTAAAGTCGCACCGCCAGTCACTCCGAATGCTGGAAGCGAATCCGGTGTTGACATGCCTGTTGATATTATCCTAAACGATTCGGCTGTTGTACGGACGGCATCACATTCAGATTTGGTGCCTGCAAGAACTGTCTGGCTCGCAGATGACGGACGGGTGTTTGTACACGCCGGTGATCGGGCGAAATCATGGATTCTCGATGTCGAATCTGTTCCGCCTCGCGCACGGCCTACTCCTTCGGATGAGCTCATGCCGGGTGATTTTCTTATCGTTCGAACGCGGGGAGGAGGGGATCTCATCGTGCCGGTGGCGGATACCATTATCGGTCCGAACCATTGGCTACTGCGGAACAATCTCATTCTCTGGAAAGCTGCGCTGCGCGATCTCGCAGCCCGTAATGGACTCGACCAATTAACTCAAATGCTGAGGAACCAGGGCGCGTCAAGTCTGGCATCTCCCGGGAACATCCGCTACTGGATGTCGTACTTTTCCATCGGTCCAAGCCGCAAAGGAGACCTTATTGCGTGCCTAAGCCTGCTGGGAATGGAAGACAAGGCTGACACTCTATGGACTGAGTGCCGGCGTTTGGCCCGAGCCCATCGGCTTGCCGGGCGGCAAATCAGGCGCATGCTGCTTGATCAAGCATCGACGCTCACGGAGAAAGATATTGCAACGGGCCGAATTGATCTTGCGTTACCCAATGAACCAACTGCCGCTGCCGCAGCGGTGGAAATAGTTCGCATCGACCGGACGGTTGTTCAGATACCGTCTGCATCAGTTGGTGTTTATCAGGAGGCCTTTTGACCATGGCACGTATGATTCCTCCGGTCGTCCATCCTGGCTGTTTAAGTGATGGTGAAATAACTTTCTTCAACTTATTAAAAAGTCCAACAAAAACGCTGGATTGGACGGTATTTCATTCTCTCGATCTCACACGGCATCCGCGTAAGGTTTCAACCGAAATAGATTTTGTCGTGGCGGTGCCCGGAAAGGGCGTTCTGTGCCTTGAAGTTAAAGCCGCCAAAAACATAAGGCGCCACGAAGGCAAATGGTATTACGGAAACGATGCCAAAGGCCATTCTGAAAGCCCCTTCAAACAGGCCTCATCAGCAATGCACCAGCTTCGAGAGCAGTGCAAAAATCACCCTGATCTCAAGGGAATTTTGTTTTGGAGTGCGGTTGCGTTCCCAGACATTGAATTTGACATTCGTTCACCTGAATGGCATTCATGGCAGATCATAGACCACGCCAACATGTTAAAGTCGTCACTACCTGATCTAGTGGTGGATATTTTAAACCGCGCCGCTGTCTTTATGGAGCAGGTTCCCACGGCAAAATGGTTTGATCCGCAGTTGTCGCGTCCAACCAAGGATCAGATAGACATTTTGACTAAGGTTCTAAGGGGGAATTTTGAGGTCTATGAGAAGCCGCGCGACCGCCTGAAACACCTGGATGCTGAGTTGTTGCGGTACACTGAAGAGCAATTCTACGCGTTGGACGCCATGGAGAGCAATTCACGCATTATCTTTCACGGTCCCGCCGGCACTGGCAAGACGGTGTTGGCTCTGGAAACGGCACGCCGGGCAGCTGCCTCGGGGGCACGAACTCTGTTCCTGTGCTACAACAGCAACTTGGCGCGTTGGATTTCATCTCAGATTGCGGCCATGGGGGTCTCCGACTGGGTGTCAGTCTCCACAATACATAAATACATGCTGGGCGTAAGCGGTTTGCAAGTACCCGAAAATCCCAACCGCAAGTCC
>JAKAAL010000180.1 GCA_021802375.1 Bacillota bacterium
GATGCTGGCCGAAAACCCCATCACGGATAAACGGACCCCGGTGCCAGGGCTAGAGCCGATAGAGAAAAGAGGAGGTTCTCCCATGAATATAAACCCGGCCACCATTGTGAATGCTTGGACCTTGCCGTCCAATGTGCGGCATGAAGTCATTTTTCGCGTTCTGGACGCACTGCCCCCTCGACAGGCGGTACTGCTCGTTAATGATCACGATCCCAACCCGTTATTTTATCAGTGGGATGCCGAACAGCCCGGAATATCTGCATCAAGCCGTCGATGCGCCAACGCGAGACCCCTTTGCCACGCTCATCGCGCGCCGAGCCTTATCGAACGACATTTCGATGGCCTAGATTCGTGGCAAAAGAGTTTTCAAAAAGTCTGGGTGCCCCACAAAAACAGTAAAGAAGTGGATCCCCGTTGGTTGCAGCGAGGTGGTCATGCTCGATTTATGCGAGCCTAGCCAACTGGTTAAGAGAGGCACAAAACGGACGAAGCCGTCACCTACGACGGTACAGCACCACTTCCCACGCGATACGATGCGCAATAACGCGGTAACTGGTTTTTTACGCAATGGTGCTGTCCCGGTTGCGGTCCCCCTATTACCCAACTCCGGTTGCTTGCAGGACGCATCTCACTCCGTAAGTGGATTAATCGACTCACCGAACGTCTTTCGGCAATATTCTTCGAATAAATCCCAGGCACCCCACTCGCGAATAATGGCATCTTTTAGATGCGTATGATGACGCATCGCTTGGGCCAGTGTACTGCCTGCTTTGAAGTATGCCGCGACGATTAACTGAATATCGGCGCGAGACCAACGAAAATTGGGTGCCATGGCTTCGTTTTCACATTGGGCTTCGCGCACGGCTTGGTGCCATGATCCAAAGTATTTCTGAGCCGCGCCATACAACGCGCGATTATGCTCGCGCACCTCGAAATCCCTGAGGGAGTTGGTCGTCCGCGCACTTTCTTGAATTTCTCCAAGAATTTGTTGCGGATCTCGCGCTTGGTTTCGGCGCACCGCCTGAGCGTCAATACCGGCCGCCTCCAAAGCACGAGCCCACGACCCAAAATAATAGGTTGCCGCGGAGATTAAGGCAAGGTCCAAGCATTCACAATGGTGGCCGGGTTTATATTCATGGGAGAACCTCCTCTTTTCTCTATCGGCTCTAGCCCTGGCACCGGGGTCCGTTTATCCGTGATGGGGTTTTCGGCCAGCATCGGAGTTCTTTATCACTTTAAGCTTGGGGCGCGGCGAACGACTTCGGATACGTTGGTCCCCTTTACCAGGGGAACGAGGGTGGTTTCGTGAATGAGACATGGTCTTAAGAGGCGAAATTCGTCGCCCGCCCTTTGCGCTCCAACTCCGCTCATTGCCGAGCGCCATTCGTTCGGATAGGGATCGGGTGATGGCAAATATCAGCATAAACCAAAAGAAACCGAGCGCGAGGATGGCGACAACCGCCATCGAGATGTGGGCCACGGAGAGGGCATGCAGGATTTTTGAGCTGGTCGCATCAACAAACGGCGGAATTATTGAAATCACCTCCTGCGATTAAAAATCCTCGCGTGTTAGACAAAGAGTGTTGCATCGTGTGCCACCACGCATGGGGCCTGTTGCTCTCCTGAATTCCTGGGATGAGTGATTCCCATTTGTCCAGGTCCCGGTCTTCCATAATTCTCCTCTGCACGTCCCGACATAGCCTATCGCGGGCCAAGAGCATACTGCCATTATAATGCTGTACTCAGCGCATACCTAATGTGACAGCCGTCACACAAAAAGACCCCTCCTGGCCCAATTCCATCACTCAAAGGGTGGATCGCGTGCCGATTGGGCATGGCTTCACGCCCTGGCAAAACACTCTTCGACTTTACGGACGTGATCGGCACCCATTCGCAACCAGAGGCGATAGGAGGGAGCGACGGGAGACGAACAAAAAAGTAATATGGTCCATCTCGGATCTGGATGTTCTAGTGGTATGGTTATATTTGGGGTTCGACGCCATGGCAGTGACTTAGATTACCCTGGGTCAACATATTGTAAATTTTCCCATAACATCTCAGCAGTCATTGCAGTGCTTGTAGCGGGTGTGTTTTTTCCTGTTGAGACACAGCTAAAGCGCCCATGCCAGGAAATAAGACCTGTTGCAGTTGTCGTCGGCAGGCAGCTAGGGACTCAAGCGGGTGCATTGCTAGATTGAAAGGATGTGCGGTGGTGATCCGAAATTTACCTCCTGTTATCCCATCGGTGTGGACCATCCCGCAGAGGGATCACGCGGTATTATCTCCATGGCCGCTAGTGCATGTCGCCGGTGGTGGGTTGAAAACTATTAAAGAGTTTGTGCAACCGCTCTATGATGCCCAAAAAACTATCTGGATTCATCCCGACATGATAGCTGGACTCGCGAAAGATCGAGAAGGGTTAGAAGTACTTAACGCAATGATTTCGCCAGCCGCCATCACCACAAGTAACCTAACATTAGCGCAGCACGTGCGTCAATTAAGGTTAAAGTTAGTATTGCGGGTCTTTATTCACGATACCCAAAGTTTAGAGTCCAGTTTGGCGGCTGTCGACCGCTTACAACCAGACGTTTTATGTTGCCTTCCCGGAGTCGTGTACCCCATTCTTCGGCACGAATTGAATCAACGCGGCATTCCGGTAGTCGCAGCGGGCCTAGTTCGAACTTTGATAACGCGCGATCATCTCATCGAAATGGGAGCGAGTGTAGAAATCGGGCAACCCGCACTATGGTCCCCATAAATTTTTTTATCTCAATCGTCCTGACTAGAAGGAATTATCAGACTAACGGAGAATACCATATCTAGTGGAAGCTCAGAGTAAAAGAGGCCCTTCCCCGCAGCTTTGCTGTGGGAGGGGCCTTTGTTGTGAAACAGCTACCGCATGGAAGGAGATCTCGACTATGAGTCTGGAATCATCTATCGACCATTCAATTTTGAAGCCCAATGCCACGACAGAGGAAATCTTACATGGGGCCGAGTTATGCATCGAATACCATTTTGGAGCGTACTGTGTCAATTCTTCCAACGTTGCGGTGGCGGTGCGTGCCCTTAACCTTTCCAAGATTCCTGTTGCAGCGACCATAGCCTTTCCCTTTGGCTCGGTAACCACCAGCGCCAAAGCGCATGAGACATATGATGCGATTCGGCTCGGGGCACACGAAATTGATATGGTAGCCAATATCGGATGGATGCTGGATGGCAATTGGGCAGGTGTCACGGAAGATATAAAGTCCGTGGTCGACTCTGCGGGTGGAGCTCTGGTCAAGGTCATCCTTGAAACGGGGTATCTAACGCGCGACCACATCTTGTTCGGCATTGAGGCGATTGCCAAAGCCGAGGCGCACTATGTAAAGAATTCGACGGGATTTGGCCCTAAAGGTGCTGACATCGCAGAAATGACATGGATACGCAAGAGTACCCCATCGCATATCGGGGTCAAGGCAGCAGGCGGCATTCGCACGCGGGTTCAAGCCATGGAATTTATCAAACAGGGGATTAATCGCATTGGCACGAGTGTTGGGCCCGCATTAGTAAAGGAAGGGGTGGAGCAATGACTACGCATAAACGCTATTGGATTTTTGGTTTGATGTTTGTTGCTATCTTTATCAATTACATGGACCGCGTCAATTTCGCCGTATCGATCCCCGCTATTCGTCACCAATTTAACTTTTCCCTAGAACAAATGGGTACCATTGCGTTTGTCTTCACGATTGTCTATGCGTTGTTCAATTTCCCCGGCGGCTACATTGCAGATCGTCTAGGGATTCGATTGGGGATGGTCGCGTCATTAGGATGGTGGTCGCTCTTCACGATTATCACCGCATTTTCCGGATCATTTATGGGTTGGCTATGGATTCGGGGACTGATGGGTGCCGGTGAAGCTCCCATATGGGCCATTAATAGCAAAGCTTCCCGCACCTGGGCCGCTCCGCAAGAACGTTCTCGAGCCTTCACTATTCCGGGATCAGGCCAATATTTAGGGCCCACGATCGGGACCTTGTTAGCTGGGTGGATCGTGGTCAGCTTTGGATGGCAGTGGTCCTTCATTTCCTTTGGAATTCTAGGCATGGTATTTCTGCCCATTTGGTGGGCGGTCGTGCGAAACACGCCCAAAGACGATCCGACGGTCTCAGATACGGAACGTGAAAAAATTGGAGTTCCATTGACACCAGCACGAAAAGGTGACTGGCAGGCTGCGTTTAGAGTGGTATTTAGCAGGACGGGCATAGGCGTGCTACTAACATTCTTGACCTTCGGTTACATTCTGTTCACCTTTATCACCTGGGTGCCTAGTTATATGTATTACACGTTCCATATCGGCATTATCAAAAGCGCGGCATGGTCTAGTATCGGGTTTGCCGCGGGATTCGTCGGGTTTATTCTATCGGGTCCTTTTAATGATGCACTAACACGGCGCTTCGATCGGTTAAAAGCCCGACGGATCGGGGCAGGAGTTCCCATGGCAGCCATGATTGTTGCAGTGGCCTTATCCCTATGGTCGGCGAGCAGCCACTCTGCCTTCGGTACCGCGATGTTTATTGGGTTAGCCCAATTCTTTATGAATCTGACGGTGGGATCCTGGGCCGTCAATGCCATAGATATTGCACCTAGTCCCGAATCTTCTGGACTGGTCTATGGCATTTACAACGGGGTGTTGAACGTGATGGGAGCCTTTAACGCCCTGATTCTAACATGGTTAGCCACGCGTTGGGGATTTCCGGCGGCGTTTGGCAGTGCCATATTCTTCATGGGACTCTTTTTGGTGGCAATCTTGTTTGTCATTGACCGCTCCTCTTATACGCGTCTAGTGGCAGCGGGGTCCGCTGCCGCCGAGGTCGCCGCAACCCGTGACAAATAGGTAGGAGAATCGGCGGGAGCGCAATCTCCCGCCGATTCCAATACCGGTCTCCCATGCAATAGCGTGCACAAAGCTTTGGTCTCCAATTTAGTGGCTTGCGTAGGTTTCGATGGAAAGTTTACTCAGAAGGGTCCCCCATGGCACAGAAACTCCTTAGCTAACGACTTGTCCAGATCGCGACAGACCACGTCTGGAGCTGCAAAGGTTATAGACTGCAATCGCAAATGTTTATCGTTTTTTGGAATATTTGGGCCCGCGGACGTCGAAGAAAAGGGTGCCCCAAGCCCAAGCCTGGCCAGAGGTGCCGACCGTGCTCAAAACATTTCTGAAACGATGTGACCCGGATCTACGCTCTTACAGATTGGCTCCCGAAACAAGGCCCTTTTTCATCTACTAACAGACCAAACCACAATATCGAACACGATAGGACTAACACAAAGAAGAGTTGAAAGCCGTTCACAGGGCAGGACTCCTTTCATCGCGGTGGCCCGTTGGGATAGGGATGTCGGTTCGTCGGGTTTAGTCGTGGGCCTCATTAGATTCGGCGAACAGGATGGCCAATCTGGCGGCCAGGGTTTGGTAAATTTCTGCTGCGGCGTGTTCTTCGGGAATCAGGCCGCTAACTCCTGATTCCCCGACAATGACCCAAGGAATCTGGGCCAGGACCGGGATGTTGAGGGATTCGGCGACCATTGCGGCGCCTCCGTGACCCAAAGGATACCAGAGGTGTCCGCATTCCGGGCAGCCCATGGCGGACAGGTTTTCTACTACCCCTAAGAGACGGCGGTTCATGTTGCGGGCCATCTGACCAGCACGGGCGGCCACGCGGGCGGCATTGGCGTCGGGTGTAGTGACCACCACACAGGCGGCCTGGGGAAAATATTCGTGCACGTCCATCGCAACGTCACCGGTGCCCGGCGGCAGATCCAAGACCAGGTACTCCGGCGCATTCCACAAGGTTTGCTCCATCATTTGCCGGATAGCCTTACCTAGCATCGGACCCCGCCACATCACGGGGGCGTGGGGTTCCACGAAGAACTTCATAGACATGACGTCAAGGTCCCGGACGCGTGGTGGAATAAACAATCCCTCGCGAGTTTTGACCGGATCTGCTAGCCCCAAGAGGTCGGGGACGCTGAATCCATAGATATCGCAATCCAAGACGCCGGTTCGATAGCCGAGTCGAGTGAGAGCATGGGCTAGATTGATGCTGACCGTGGATTTGCCAACCCCTCCCTTGCCACTGATGATCGCGATCAGGTGGGCCCCCACTGGCGTCCGTGGCACAGCCTGGCCAGGTTTGGCAAATTTGCGCGCGGTATCGGCCTGGGTTTTGGTTCGGGGAATGACACGGGTCGTGACGACCTCGGGAAATCTCCTGTGGATAAATTGGGAAAGGGCTTCCCGGTCCGCGTCAGTGACTCGAGTCCCACGCCACGTGTCTTCGACGTGAATATTGACATGGGGGCCGTCTTGATGCGGCTCCACGGCAACATCTTGAACATAGCCCGCCTTCAGGGGGGCGATCCCATCCGGTGTTTTGAATGAAGCCAACGCCTGTAACACATCTTTTGGGGTGAGGGCCATAACCAGTCTCCTTTGGGTACGCTACGTGCACCCGGTGTTTATCCGGGGCCTGCGATCGTGCGACCTTTTTCCTAGTCATTATCCGGGTTCCGATGCGTGAGAATCGTGACCCCGATCACGGAAGGGGGCGGTACTTTCGCCCAAATTAGACTGGATCGGTATACAGAGTGGGGGTCCGCCCATGAAAAGTATGCAAGAACCTTAGTGACCTTTCAGGCGTGATGAAGAAAGTTGGCCTCTAGTGCTGCAACCGTGGCTAATGTCCTCGTGCGCATGCCGCACCGAATTTCTCTTAAACCCTGTGGCACGCCGCACAGTCCCAGATTTTGGTCGGGGAGGCATGTAGTGGTCATGGCTCAATCTGCGGATGTTTTGGATAAGCCGGCGGATATCGCGCAGGGGTTAGCAATGGAAGGCACCATGAGGTGGTATCGTATGACAAAGACCTAGCGGATTGATTCATGGTTCGGACGATCGTAGAGCGAACAGTTGCTCAAAAAGAATCGGCACGTGATGCCATACGGGGTATGCGGTTAAAGGCGATGTCTTGTTTTACAACTGAGGGAGAGGCTGACAACCCGTCAGGTCCTACCGGAATCAATCATGCGACGATTCAAACGGGATACGGCACCACATTAGATGGGTACACTATTGCGAACTACGTCGATTCCCAGACCATTCACCGCGATCACGTATTGTGGTCTATAATAACTTACAACAGAAACGCAGCCAGGTGCGACAATCTATCTTGTCCATATGCTATCATGGGGAGGTGTCTCCATTGGCTCAAGGCCAACCATTTTTTCTTCTCATGAGTAGTATAGCGGTACTCGGGCTAGCGACTGGTGCTTCTTTATCGTCTGGTTCAGGAACTACTACTCTCGCTACCGATGGGGCAATCCAGCACGTACCGGAGCAAGCCATCTCTATTTCTATCCAAGTGATCCCCACTAGTGTAGTGCCTTTGGGACACGTCCCTTCTTCTTCCGCAACGGCCGCACTCGAAATCCCC
>JAKAAL010000181.1 GCA_021802375.1 Bacillota bacterium
TCGGCCACCATGTCATCCGAGACGAGCGTTTATCAAGTGTATAGCGCTGGGAAAAAGGTAGCAGAAAACGGTGCATTAGTGGTGGACCTCCCCGCCTACCGTTACCCGGATAGTGTACGGGATTCTGTGAAGCGGTCTCCCGTGACTGAAGACGATCTGACGATTCGTGCGCTTCAGAGCACGAGTCGGACAGTTCGTGTGCGTGCCCTTGTGCTCATTCCCAACGAAAATCTGACGGAAACGGCAGAAGTGGAGCTGCCGGTCACAAACCACGTGGTTCAACCGGCACCCCAGCAGGATGTTATCCCAATTGTGGTGGCTGAACGGCATGGCAAAAGCGGACGAATCGGAAAAGCTTTTGTACAAGGCATGGGGTTAAAACGGGGAGCAATTGCCGAAAGTGTCTCACACGACACCCATAATATTATTGCCTGTGGAGCTGACTACCGAGATATCGCAGTAGCCATCAATCATGTCATCGCGATGGGCGGGGGCGTGGCGATAGTGCAAGATGAGAAAATTCTAGGAGATTTGCCCCTGCCGGTCGGAGGATTAATTACGGACGAAATGACCGGAACGGAAGTGGCGCAGCGAATTCAAGGTCTATATACGATTGCCCGCGAAGATTTAGGAATGACCATTGCAGCTCCCTTGATGCACCTATCATTTCTCTCACTGGCGACGAGTCCTAAATGGAAAATTACCGATGCCGGTCTGGTAAATGTGGATCGATTTGAGATCTTGCCGGTAGTGGTGTAGTAAACGTGCGGGAGGGATGATCGTGTCCATTCGTGTCGTAGATTTGACGCAAGAAATTTACCAAGGTATGCCAGTATTTCCGTTACACCAGCCGACGTTGATCTTTCAAAACATTGATCATGCGGCAAGCAAAGCGAAAATTGGTTTTGAGTTTGCTACCAATAACTTGTTGATAAACGAACACGGACCTACTCACAGTGATGCGTCGTACGAATATGATCCCCATGGGCGCTTTATTGATGAGATGCCGCTGGAATATTTTTATGGACCCGCCGTCTGTCTTGATGTGTCGCGGCTGCCCCCTGAGGGGTATATCGGTCCTCGGGAACTAGAAAGTGCGATTCAGATAGCCCAGCTCACACTCCAAGGGAAATCAGTAGTGCTGCTTCACACTGGGCATTACGCCCGAGCTTACGGAACTGACGAGTGGCTGACCCGCTATGCGGGGGTGAGTGAGGAGGGTGCCGAGTGGTTGGTTGCCCAGGGGATTGTGAATATTGGGATTGATGCGCCCTCCATTGATAATCCCAAGGACTCGAAGTTTTCCGGGCATCTCGTCTGTCGTCGTCACGGGATTACCAACACTGAAAATTTGTGCCACTTGGACCAAGTCGCGGGGCAAGAATTTTTATATATGGGACTGCCGCTTCGGATTCGTGGGGGAACTGGGTCGCCAATTCGTGCAGTGGCAATTATGCTGGAGACCTATTAAAAGCAACGGTAACTACTCAGCGGCGGAATGGCGGGATTAACGGCTCGGGGGCGGTGAGGATGGGGTCACAACCAGATAGGGATGGCTCAGCTATGGGAGCACCTATCAGTTGCTGCCCATGGAGCGCCTCTGCGATTTCCCGGAAGATTTGACCGGGCATCGGGTCAGTGAAGATACCGTGTATAACGCCCAGTCGGCCCTCTCGGATCGGTTGGTGACGTATAACCAATGTATG
This sequence comes from Bacillota bacterium, assembly GCA_021802375.1. The sequence continues at coordinate 1,707 of JAKAAL010000181.1, forward strand.
CATGCGCGGCTTGCGCAAGAACCCGTCCTCCACTTCGATGAGACGGGGCTTCGCGTCGCGGGACGATTGCACGGGCTCCACGGTGCCAGTACGCCCGCCTTGACCTATTATCACGTTGTGTTGACCGGCATCGGGGGACCCCCGCAACGGCGGCGATGAATCTCTTGCCGATATTTCAGGGAGTCGCCGTGCATGCTGCCTCGCGGCATGCTGGACCTTTGCCCAGTGTCTCCACGGCCTCTGTCATGCGCATCATGAGCGCGAGTTGAACGCCGTCCTCGAGAACGACCATCAGGCGTAGGCGTCCGACCTGATCGCCCCTCTTCATCCTGACTTTTCCCCAGTTTGATTGTCAGTATTCTCTTAATAGGAGAACGTGTCTACGCAAAGGAGAATGTACCTCCTCTGTCGCAGTGTTTTATCGAAGAGGACTTCGCTCTTCGATTTCCGACAAGGTCAGAGGCCTACGGATGATTCCAAGCGACTCGATTGTCCACGTTTTTGGCACACATGGGCCACGGCGTCAGTCTCCACGCACCACGCTGGCTGCATGAGTCTGGGCCGTCTTGTCCCGTCCCCTGTTGGGGGTGAGCAAAATCGGGCATCACGGGGCGATGGCTGGCGGAACGTCCGCTCAACACGCCATCACACGAGGGGATCTGTTTTGGGGGAATAGGCGGATCCATAGGACGGTTGCCCCAGGGGACCTCATTTCTCCCGTTCTGAAAGGTATTCGGGAAGCCTTGATGACCTGGGATGGGTCGGATCCGCAGGACGGGATCCCTCAGATTCTCTCCGTGGAATAGCGCGCCCATGGGCGCGCTATTCCCTTAGCATGGGTGACGGTGCGAAAAGATCCACGGAACGATCACAGGCGGGCCATCGAAATCGGTCTGTTAAAACGGGTTGCGGGGGAATGGCCTCGCTCGTGTCACCCCTTTCTCGTGGCCGATGGCCACGATCGCGGCATTCATTTGACGCAAAAAACTCCGGCCCAACAACCGGGAACCTGTTGTAAGTACCAATAACTGGGACTCTCTCAGCTCTTCATCGTATCCAGGCCGCCGTGACCGAGGCGATCGCGGCAGGCCGCGACGCACTGGACACCGTGCAGCAGGCCACGTTTATCCAGGAATACCGGACGATTCTCCAACGCGGTCTAGCGGATAACCCGCTACGCACCGCCGCAGATGGAGTCAAACGCCGGGGGCGGGTCAAACAAACAAAGACGCGCAACCTGTGGGATCGCCTGGACCAGCACCAGGATGCGGTACTCCGATTTATGACCGATTTTCGCGTCCCGTATACGAATAGTCAGGCCGAACAGGACGTCCGGATGATGAAAGTCCACCAAAAGATCTCGGGCGCCTTTTGGAGCATGACGGGGGCAGAAGTCTTCGCACGGATTCGGGGGGCGGGACGGCCCTCCCTATTCGGAGTGGAATCTGCCACCTCTGTGTAGTTACTATTTTTTCTGACTTAACCCCTCTGCAATCCAAATTTTGTTGTATAAACACAAATTTGAGGCGGTGCATGCCTTTGAGGCCAATTTTGTCCCTTAACTAGGAAAGTTCCGCTAGTGGGTGCATATGCCACATATCCCTGGCCTGTCGCCATGATTCCTAAAATCGTCCGATAGGCTGTCTAGGTTGCCTGACTCCGTAACACATTCACCATCTTATTGCGATCGTCGATGGAATTGTTTGACCGGATCCGCATCCGTTCTGCCCTCTCGTTAATGATGGAGCATTTGATATAGAGCCTTGTTGAGCAGAAGGACATTGATCCGACGCGGTCCGAATACACCCAGGTCCGGAGGCAAAATTTGCGTTGCGACCAGATGTTTAAGGGTCTTTTCACTCAGTCCCGTATGTTTGGCAATGCGCGGGATTTGGATCAAGGCGCTTTGCACGGTAATATTGGGATCCAACCCGGAGCCGGAACTCTCCACTAAACTGATCGGAATTCGGGAGACATGGAGGCCGGGAGTAGTCTGACGGTACATGTGAATACGTGCCTGAATGTCTTGGATTAATTTGGCGTTTGTGGGCCCGTAGTTGCTGGGAGACGATGCGAACGCATTGTACGGTTGCGGTTTTCCCGTCGCCACCGACACGGTATCCGAGGGCCGTCCCCAAAAATATTGCAGATTGTTCCCAAAATATTGTCCCACATGCTGGAGCCCCACGACATGTCCCCGGACACTCACCGGACTGCCGTTTGCTTGATAGGGAAAAAAGAGTTGTCCGAGGCCCACCATGAGAAAGGTGTAGCCCCATGCAAGAATGATCCACAAACTGATGGTACTCAGTACGGCCCGTTTGAGAGTTAGTACCATAACCCGATCTCCTCCTTTATTCGTCGCCGTAGCGGAAAAACCCCCATTGCGTAAGACAAGTCACGCGATTGTGTCTCACCTTTGTTCCGGAGAAGGTCTTCTTCACCATCGTGGATCATGAACGTCGATGACGTGGATCAGTTCTTCTCCGGAATGAATCTTAAGCGAGACCGAACAATCCCAGAAACCGATCAATGCCCCAGATGCCAATAAACGGAATGATCACGCCCAAAATTCCCCAGTTAAAGATGTTGCGGGTCAGAAGCTTATCCGCCGATTCCGGTCGGTATTTCACACCCTTGACCGCGAAGGGAATCAGGGCTGGAATGATGACCGCATTAAAGATTAGCGCGGACAAAATCGCACCATGGGGCGTTTTGAGTCCCATAATATTGAGTGCTGACAAACCACGCAAAACGGGAACGGTTGTGAACATGGCCGGAATGATCGCGAAGTATTTCGCGACATCATTGGCGATCGAAAAGGTGGTTAAGGCTCCGCGGGTGATGAGCAGTTGTTTGCCCACCATGATCACATCCAAGAGCTTCGTGGGATTGGATTCCAAGTCCAACATATTTCCGGCTTCTTTGGCCGCCATCGTGCCCGTGTTCATTGCCAATCCCACGTCCGCTTGAGCTAACGCAGGGGCATCATTGGTTCCGTCGCCCGTCATGGCGACAAGTTTGCCGGCTTGTTGCTCACGGCGAATCAACGACAATTTAGCTTCGGGATTGACCTCCGCCACAAAGTCATCGACGCCCGCCTCTTGGGCAATGACCTGCGCAGTAATCTGATTGTCGCCCGTCGCCATCACGGTGCAAATTCCCATCGTGCGAAACTGAGCAAACCGATCCTTTAATCCTGGTTTGACAATATCCTGCAGCGGGATGACGCCCATCACCCGATTGTCTTGAGCAATCGCCAAAGGTGTGCCGCCCTTTCTGGCGACCTCTTCGGCATAGCGGTCTAACTCCTCAGGAATGTCTCCCGCCAGAGTTTTGATGGCCGCGATGGCCCCTTTACGCACGATTTGTCCGTTTGGGAGATCGATCCCGCTCATTCGCGTATTGGCGGAAAAGGGGACGACATCCCCCACGACTTCGGGAACCTGGTTCATCCCCAACACCTTCTGCGCCAGTTCCACGATGGACTGTCCTTCCGGTGTGGTGTCGGCCAGCGACGCGATTAACGCTAAACGAGCCACTTCCCGTTCCTCAATCCCGGGCATGGGTAAAAATGCTGTCGCCATGCGATTTCCAATGGTAATTGTCCCGGTTTTATCCAAAATTAACGTGTCAATATCTCCGGCGGCTTCGACGGACCGTCCGCTTTTCGCCACCACTTGAATCTTCGCCACCCGGTTCATTCCCGCGATTCCGATGGCCGAAAGCAGCGCGCCAATCGTGGTCGGAATTAAACACACCAGGAGCGCGACCAGCGTGGTGGTATTCACCGCATTTTTTCCATAGTATTGCGCAATCGGGCCTAGGCTCACCACCACCAGCAAGAAGATAAAGGTGAGCACGCCCAGTAATGCGGAGAGGGCAATTTCGTTGGGTGTTTTCTGTCTTTGCGCTCCTTCCACCAGTGCAATCATCCGGTCCAGAAAGGTTTCGCCCGGATTACTCGTGATTTCCACGATCAACCGGTCGGAAAGCAATGATGTGCCGCCAGTGACAGAGTCACCGGGAGCCTTAATGACCGCCGCGGATTCCCCGGTAATCGCAGATTCATTGACAGCGCCCACGCCTTCGATGATCACGCCGTCACCCGGTATCACGTCTTCGGCTTCCACAACGATGCGCATCCCTTTAATCAGGGTCGAGCCATCCGCCCAGAGCCAGGTCCCATCGGCTTGGATGACCCGAGCCTGGGCTTCGTGCCGGCTGCGTCGCAAAAAGTCTGCTTGGGCACGGCCGCGTGCTTCCGCGTAAGCTTCCGCGAAGGTCGCAAATAAGACGGTAATAAACAACACCAGAGTCACGATGAGGTCATACTGACGCGCCGAACCGCTATGTGCCGTGAGTGTCAATCCCAGCGTAACGATGGTACCCACTTCCACCACGAACATGACCGGGTTGTGAATCATGTCCCGGGGATTCAGTTTCACAAAGGTATCACGCAGCACAGCAGGCAGACGATAGTCTTCCTTGGCGGATGCCAGATTCCCCCTCATCGCCTGGGTGTCACTAACCATAATCGAATCCCTCCTACCTCGAATAAGAACCTTACGAAAACACATGATGTGCCATTAGCAAATAATGTTCGGCAATCGGGCCTAATGCCATCACGGGGAAAAAGGTCAGCGCATTGAGAATCACAATGGACCCCAGCAAAATTCCCCAAAACAATGGGGTGTCCGTGCGCATCGTGCCGGAGGTTTCTGGAACGGCCTTCTTGCGCAATAAGGACTGCCCGACCAGGAGCATGGCCATGATCGACGCGTATCGTCCAATAATCACCACAATCCCTAATGCCACTTCGTAAAAAGGCAGAGACGCTCCCAAACCTCCCATCGCAGATCCGTTATTGGCGGCGGCGGAGGTAAACCCGTAGAGAATTTCACTCAGTCCTTGCGGACCGGGATTAAACACTCCAGCCAGTCCTGCGGGCGTGGCCGTGGCAATCGCAGCTCCCGCTAAAATCAACAAGGGATGCAATAAAAAGGCGATAGAGGCTAACGATACCTCCCGAGCCTCGATTTTCTTTCCGAGAAATTCGGGGGTACGTCCCACCATAAGCCCCATCAAGAACACAGTAATGATCACGAACATCAGCATATTTAACAGGCCTACGCCTTTTCCGCCGAACACCATGTTGAGAAACATGCCGAGGAAAAAGGCAAGACTCGGGATGGGCAGAAAACTATCATGGGCACTCGCCACCGATCCGGTGGTAAAAGCCATGGTGCTGGTTTCAAAAATAGAGGTGCCCCCCATGCCAAAGCGCAATTCCTTGCCGACCATGTTGGCGTGTCCATGAAGTCCTAGGGCATTGATGATGGGATTTCCCGCCATTTCGGGAAAGTAAATCATCGCTAACATGGCCAAGTACAACGTGCCTGCCACGGCGATGAGTGTCCAGGCTAGACGCTTTTTGCCGGTAAACATGCCGAACAGGTAAAAAAACGCGACGGGAACCAAGCCCATGGCAATTGCCTGAAAAATATTACTGAGAGCGGAGGGGTTTTCCAACGGATTAGCGCTATTGGCATTGGTAAAGCCCCCACCATTTTGCCCCAAATGTTCAATGGATTCCCATGAGGCAATAGGTCCTCGGGGGACCACTTGACTTTGGTTGTTTAACGTATGAAGGTGCAGATACGGCCCTAAGGTCTCCGGTACCCCCAAGGCTACAAAGATGAGACCAAAGATCACCGCCAAGGGCAGCAATACGCGCGTTAACACCAGCGTCAAATCCACA
>JAKAAL010000182.1 GCA_021802375.1 Bacillota bacterium
GTAACGAATCGCGCTCGGACCCATGTCCACCCCACGGCGATCGGCTCCATAGTCTAACGGCACCCCGATGATTCGTATCGTTTTGCTCTGCATAACGCTCTCCCACCCTCACCCGTCGTTTTCGGTTTCCAATCTTTTTCTATTATAGCCGTTCTTGGCTAATCGCGGACCAGCAGGTGCGTGGGTGGTGGCACGGGAAGATTCTTCTCCGGCCACCGCCCTTTTAAAAACCAACGCTCCGTGCCGACAAAGATATACCAGGCGATATCGCGCTGATACTGCGAATTCATTAGCAAGGCCTCTTCGTGCGGATTGGAGATAAACCCGATCTCCACGTTCACGGCCGGCATTCTAGCGTACCGAAGCACATACTGGTTAATGCGAGTCACGCCGCGGCGTGTATGGGTCCAGTACTGAAGCTCTTCTTGGATATCGTGCGCCAAGTGATAGCTTCCGGCGCCATTCCAGTAAAAGGTCTGAGGCCCGCGATAGGCGTGAAAGCCTGAATTGCAATGAATATCAATCAGCACATCTCCATGGGTTCGGTTAATCCAATCTATCCGATCCGGAACTCTAAATTTCTTAAAGCGGGGGATGTCTTTCGGTTTGGACCACGACATCAGGACCCGGGCACCTGCCCGCTGAAACCATGCTTTTAACGCCAATGCAACTTCGAGATTGATCCGATCCTCAGCTACCTGCCGGCCCCGGGCCCCGGAATCAAATCCCCCATGGCCCGGATCTATGATCACGGTGCGGCCCGCCAAGAGGTCGCCTTCCATAGGAAACGACTGAGTCGGGACGGGATAGACCCATCCAAGCTGCCACAGTAAACTCAGACACGCCAGCCATTTCCCTATCATCTGCACTGCCACCCGCCTCGTTTAACTGGAGAACGACCATCTGTCTCACGGATAGCATGGGACAACGGCCTTTATTTTAACCTCCCTGGCTTAAACTATCCCGAAAAAGGCGGTACCCACCGGACCGGCCCACTACTACTACCTCATATTTAACTCCAATTCAATTTTATTGGTTCATCAATTGAAATGTGGTCACCATTTCAATTGACTTGTGATACATTGGAACTAGGAGGGATGAAGCATGGTCGGCGTCAGAATTCGCGACTTGCGCAAAAAATTGGGATTGACCCAAGAGCAATTGGCTGGTACCGAACTGACCAAAAGTTATGTGAGTCAAGTCGAACTCGGCCGCATTCATCCGTCTCATAAGGCCTTAGTCATCATTGCTCAACGTCTCGGTAAACCCTTAGGGTACTTCGCCGAAAATGGGGACGACCTACGGACCATAGATGTCTTGTTGAAAGCCGTTCAGGCTTTATGGAATACCGGTCGTTTAGATGATGGCATGCTAGGTCTGCAAGAAGCCTATATGCTCGCGGCGCGAACGGGTCGCGACGAGACGTTGGCTCGCATCAAAGCGACCATGGGTCGGCTCGAAATGACGCAAGGGAACTTAGCGGCCGCCTTAACCCACTTGGAAGAAAGCCTGGCTATGATTCGTCCCGACGAGCACCCCGTTCAGGCCGTGGAAATTGCCCAAACTTTGGGGATGGTTGCCGCTCGAAACGGTTCCTTTCATAAGGCCATGAATTCGTTTCAGCAGTCCTTAGACTACGCGCGCCGCTTGCCCGATGATGCGGCCGATATCCGAGCCGAATCCGCCCAACACTACGGTGACTTTTGCTATAGTCAGCGAGAGTGGATCTCGGCGCTTGCGCTATACCAAGAGGCACTGTCCGGGCCCACGCCGTTGATCTCGGAGGGACGCCAGGCAGAGTTGTACGGAAGAATTGCTGCGACCGAGTGGCAACTAGGCCATCACGAAGCCGCCGACGTTGCCATCAATCAAGCGTTGTTCCGGGTCTCGACGGTGACCCCATCCGATGAACGGGCCACCATCGAAGGCGATTTGGGCCGCGTCTTGCTTGCCACGGGCCGGCCAGACGAAGCCCATCAGTTATTAGTCAAGAGTCTGGCAACCTTCGACCGTCTCCACTTTCAGGAAGGCCAGGCCATGATTTTAGAAGCTTTGTTACAACTGGGTTCCGATGCCCCGGGGAAAGATTGGCTGACGCACTATAGCCACCGTATCTTGCTTGCGGAAAACACTTGGCCCTGGCTTTCGGTTAAGGTTTATGCGTTGCGACTACTGGCCCAACGCTCGGTCCGGCAAGGAGAGCTTACCGTGGCCAAGGACTACCTGACCCAAGCCTTGGCGTTAGCCGCGCCCGGCGACCGACGGGAAATTGAATGCGAAACTTACTTGGTTCGGGCTCAATTGGGAGAGAGCGAAGCCATACCCTTACTTTGGACACACGTGGTTGATCCCGTACTAAAAAACGCAGGACTTCATCACTTCACACCGAAAATGCCGAAAATTTCTACGCCTTCGCTGGCTTTAATAGGCTTTTAAGCCTTACTCATAAAGGAAAAGAGCCCCACTTGGAGGTCCCCTAGCATACTAACGCTTCGAAAACTGTGGCGCCTTACGGGCCTTTTTCAATCCATATTTGCGGCGTTCCTTCATCCGTGCATCGCGCTTAAGAAATCCAAGGCGTTTCAACGAACCACGGAAGTTCGGGTCGACCCCCAAGAGGGCTCGTGCAATACCGTGACGCACCGCGCCCGCCTGACCAGCAACCCCACCTCCTTCAACGCGCACCATCACGTCGAAGCGTCCTTCCACATCTGCCGATTTCAGAGGACCGACCACAATCATCCGCATCGTGGCAACCGGAAAATAGTCTTCAAAGCTTCGACCATTTACCACCAAGCGGCCCGATCCTGGTATGAGTCGTACCCGAGCTATGGCATTCTTTCGTCGTCCCGTACCCCAAAACTGTGCTGTTGCCATTATGCGTTAACCTCCCAAATCTCCGGCTGTTGGGCCTGGTGCGGATGCGCATCGGTTCGGTATACCTTAAGTTTTCGATACATGTCGCGGCCCAGCCGATTGTGCGGCAACATCCCGCGCACGGCCTTTTCCAGCACGAATTCGGGTTTGCGCAACATCAGCTGACGATAAATGGTCTTTTTGAGACCACCTTCGTGGCCCGAATGATGGTAATAAATCTTTTGATCCAATTTATGGCCGGTTAACCGAACCTTTTCTGCGTTGATAATAATAACGTGGTCACCGGTATCCAAATGGGGGGTATAAATCGGCTTGTGTTTCCCACGTAACAATGTTGCCGCTACGGTGGCTACCCGCCCAAGGGGAATGCCCGCTGCATCGATAACGTACCACTTTCGCTCAAAATCCTTGGGGCGAGCCATATACGTGGACATCCAAATCCCTCCTACGAAATGGGTTGGCTGAGACCGCCAAAACCCGAACAGCAATAGTCTACTAGGTTTGGTTGGTTGATGTCAAGACCTGGACTCGTGGAAAGCCCTGCTTGAAGCCACCGAACGCTTTCGCGCCCACACCAAAACCCTGCGACATTACGGAGGTTGTTAAGTAAGGAAACTCCCTTCGTCTTAGGCCTCCCCGAACCCGTACCCCGACGGTCGGTGCGATCGTCCCACGCTAATATGTGGAAAACGCTCGAACTCCGGTAGGGTTGCCATTAGGGGAGGGCGGGGTTAATGTTGGCGTTGAACCGAAACATATTGTCGGGATCGTACTGCCGTTTCAGTGTTTTCAGCCGCTCGTAGTTGACCCCATATGACTTCTTTAAAACCTCCGTATCCTGACTCACGTCGTGAAGGTTAAGATATGTCCCGCCGTTGTACGCGAACTCATCAAGAGACGACCGGATTTTCCGGACCCATGCTATACCGGCACCCTGATCCGAAGGGTTCTGCCATGCAGACTCTACCATCACGACTAAACCGGCGCCGCGATCGCCAAAAGCGGTCTCCTCCGGGGCAGGCTCGGCCACCTTCCCGCCCATGGGCCAGAGCATTAGAATTTGACCCGTCCGGGCTGACGCCATAATACCCGCGACACGCTCAATGAGGTCATCCGAAAGGGTGTCGGCATAAAACGACTCCACGTAGCCCTGGTGCTCTGCCGGCAGCATGTTGTCCAAGATGCTGTGTAATGCCGTATAGCTCATCGGCCCACTGGCATCCACCAGGGGAGTGGCTAACCGTCGTAACGGCTCAATTTCTCGGAGCGCACCGTCGATGGCTTCCCCCGCGTGCATGCCACTTAAACTAATAACCGTCTTGCCCACCAGCCCAGGAGGCATGCCCGGTGCCGGTGGCATGGCCATGATGTCGATATTGATGCTCACGGCGTTGTCCGAAGCGGCTAGAAAATTGCGGCATCCCGCCAAGACGGCCTGTGCATCGTCGACAGAGTATAGGACCCGAAGGCCCGCAACCGTCGGGCCCACGCGGACGAGTCTGAGATATAAGGCCACGGCGATGCCGAAGTTTCCTCCACCGCCCTGAAGGGCCCAAAATAATTCGCTTTGATGTTGACGGCTCACGTGGACGACCGAGCCATCCGCGAGCACCATATCGGCCGCTTCCAGATGATCGCAGGTGAGCCCGTATTGACGACGCAGGTAGCCCATCCCACCGCCCAATGCCAACGCAGCCACACCCACGCGGCCAATATTCCCCGTCGGTACGGCGAGCCCAAAAAGCTGAGTCTCACGGATGACGTCGGCCGCCGTGGCCCCGCCCTGGACGATGGCGGTTTGGGTTTCTGGGTTGACTATCACGGAGCGCATGCGGGACATATCAATCATCATCCCCTCATCGCATGCACCCATCCCGGAAACATGGTGCCCCCCACTACGAACAGAGACGGGGAGTCCACGGTCTCTTGCGAATTCCACCGCCCGAACCACATCCGTCGTGCCTAACGCCTGAACTATGATGGCCGGTTTCCGGTCATAGCGACGATTCCACACCTGACGTATTTCGTGATATCCCGGATCATCGGGAAGAAACACGGCCCCCCGAAGAGAGTCTCGTAAGGTCCCGTACGTCTTATCCAATTTCGTCGCGTTCATTCTCGTCCCCCGTTAAATTAGGCTTGCACACAGTAGGGCCCAAAGCCCAGAGATATTGTAAGGCCATGACCCGGTAAAAAAGTCTCAGAGAAGTCTCACTTTCCTCGGCACCCTATACCGCTTATTCCTGGTATCTCAAAAATATGGTGGCCAAACACCGTAAACGCAAGAGTTTTAGCTGTTCTTGTCGAATTACCACCATCATCATCGATCATCTTCGTCAACGAGCATCAGAAAGTGTAAACGAATTGGCATCTAGCTCTAGTAGCACAACGATAGCCTCGGGTCGGCACGAAGCCTTTGTGGGCAGGAAATCAGAAAAGGACCGCCTCACCCAGTGGATTCACGCCAATACGGCCCCCACCAAACTTATTGCCGTGACCGGAATCGGCGGGATCGGAAAGTCCACCTTTCTCGATATGGCGCTACAAAGAGCCGAACAATTAGGGGCTTACACGGCCTGGATTGATGGTCGAGCCTGTTTTGGCACCCCGGACGGGCTACTAAGATATGTACCTCGAAAGTTTCTGGAGTGGGTACGAAACCCCGACGACAGCCGGTGGGTGCTGGCATCGATAACTACGAATGGTTACGCGATCTTGATGGCTGGCTGCGCCACGATTTGTTGGGGTCCGTACCATCCGCCAACCTGCTCATTCTTGTCTGCGAGCGCCGATTCTCACTGCTCGACTGGCGGCTCGACTTAGGGTGGAGCGGACGCGTCGAAGAGTGGCACCTCGAACCATTTACCAACCAAGAGGTCGATGAGTTCCTGCAAAGGCGCGGCATCATCTCCGCCTCCGGCATGACCTCGACTGCTCATATCCCCTTAACCCTGGCTCTCTATGCGGACTTGGTGCAGAAGAGGCTTCTTAGCCAAGACCACATCCGTTCCGCCCAGGAAGCGTTTTCTGCTAGTCTACTACGAGAAGTCATCGACGCTTTCTGGCACGAGGCGATAAATGTCCTCTGCCTGGTATCCCGTGTGCATTTAGATTTCCTAAATTCCGTCTTGACCCATCCGCTATCGGTTGCCGACTATCGTCAGAAGGAACCTTCATCGCCGCCGGTCACTACGTCATCTCGCAAAACTAGGATGACGTGGATATTCCGAGAAGCTACAAAGAGGGCCCTGCAGACAACGCAGGGCCCTCTTTGTAGCTGGGTCTTCCATCGGCCGATCGGATGAAGGTGCTTCCACCATTTTAAGCGCCCAACCCCGTCGCTGTGCACCTCCCCGCGTGCTAAGGATTCGGTTACTCCTTGGCCAATAGTTCCCGCAATACGCCCTTTTGAACCTTACCTCCCGGGCCTAGGGGCAACGCATCCACGATCTCTACGCGTTCCGGCCATTTGAATTTAGCCACGCCGCGTTGGTCCAAATGCTCGGCGAAAGATTGAACAGTCGGATGCGATCCAGCATCCGCCACCACAAATGCGGCGACCCGCTCTCCTAACACCGGGTCAGGCATCCCGACAATGGCGATGTCTCGTACATCTGGGTGGCTAACCAAAAGGTCTTCAATCTCTTTGGGAAAGATGTTCTGACTCCCTCGAAGAATCATGTCTTTCTTTCGACCTACAATCCTTAAGTAACCCTCATGGTCGTACGTACCAAGGTCCCCCGTGTGTTGATAGCCTGCCCATGCATCGTCACCGGATCCTTCTTCGTGATACGTCTCCCGACTTTCCCGGGGAGAATCCCAATAGCCATGGTGGACATTCCAAATCAGGATTTCGCCGACCTGCCCGGCTGGTAACCGCAGCCCGTCCTGGTCGACAACAGGGACGTCAAATCCTTCAAACGGCACCCCTGCCGCCGACAAGACACGTTCTTTGGTAAGTTCCGTTGCGATCGGACTCATGCAGCCACCGACCTCGGAGGTGCCGTACACGTTGAAGGATGTGATATTCCGACGCCATAGCTTGTCCAACACTTCAAAAGACATGGGAGCGCCGGAGTAACTAACCTGGCGCAGGTGTTTGAGCTCGGCTCCATCAAATGCCTTATTCGTTACCACTCGCGCAATAAGTGCCGGGTTCCACACCCAAAGGGTCGCCGATTCTTCTTCCGTGATCTTTAAAACGGCCTCTTCGCTGAATTCTGTCAGATAGACGGAACGTCCTCCGGTGTAAAGTGGCACGTGGACTCCCCACAGCCGTCCCGATCCTCCACTTAAGGGTCCAATGAGAATTCGGCTATCGTAGACGGTATGGCCGGCGCGTTCGGCAATTCCCACGCTGTGGACATGGAACCAGTCTAGGGTGGTGCGCTGTGACAGCTTCGGGACCCCCGTGGTGCCCGAGGTGGGCAACAGTTCGTGGACCGAAAGCGGGCTCGGTCGGTGCCACTCCAGATCTTTGAGCGTAAACGTGTCCCAAATTTTTGGGTCCAGCCAATCGTTCCAATGTAAGACATCGTCGGCATCACACACTTCGTTGGGGAGATCCAGGACCACCACCTGC
>JAKAAL010000183.1 GCA_021802375.1 Bacillota bacterium
GACGGTAGCCGCTGGTCGTTCAACGCAAAAGATCAAGTTTCAGGTCGAAGGTTGACGTCATGCTGGAGAGGAGATAATTTAAAAACGTGCCCCGCTGGATCGAGGAGTCGACAGCACAGGGGTATTCACCTGATATCATGTTGACACGGGGTGGATCGTCAAATCGCATTAACCAAACTTCGCGCTAACGTTGCTCAAGCACAATCCGAACAAGAAAAGGCACTGGCTGCGTTGGGCAATGCGGTATATCACGTGTTCAAATCGCAAGGTACGGTTGACGCCTCCGATGGAACCATCGCAGCGCTGATTGAGAAGGTGGACGACAGTCAATCCAAAGTGGATGCAGCCCAACAGGCTCTGAAGGTAGTAAATTTGGGCACTGATGCGGACCACTGTCCATCTTGTGGGGCAGCGGTTGAACCCTCTGTGAAATTTTGTCCCGAATGTGGGAAACCAGTGGCATAAGGGGATTGCCCTTATGCCACTTTGGACGCCGTTATTCGTGTCGTAGCTGGTAGCGCTGAATTTTTCCGCTCGGAGTCTTGGGAAGTGTGGCAACAAACGCAATCTCACGTGGATATGCGGTTTTCGCCAACCGTTGCCGTACCCATTCTCTTAATTCAGCCGCCAGTTGGTCATCTGCAGCATGGGTACTGCGTAAGACAATATAGGCTTTAATCGACTCGCCCCGTAACTCATCGGGGACGCCGACTACAGCGCATTCGGCCACCGAAGGGTGAGTCATTAGGACGTTTTCCACTTCAAAGGGGCCAATTCGGTATCCAGCGGACAGAATAATATCGTCGGATCGACCAGAAAAATAGAAGTAACCTTCATCATCGCGGCTGGCATCGTCTCCAGTAAGATAATACCGGCCGTCTGTGGTAAAACGTTCGTGAGTGCGATCTGGGGCTTGGTAATATCCAGAAAACCAGAACAAGGGGGAAGCGTGGGTATCTATCGCTAAGTGACCTTCCACGGAACTGCCGAGTTCGGTCCCCTTGTCGTCAACAACGACGGCGCGAAAACCGGGCATGGCGCCTCCCATAGACCCCGGTTTGACAGGACGATTTAACCGCGGATCGTGATGGTTGTTAATCACCATGCCAAGTTCAGTTTGGCCGTAATGATCATAGATGGGTAAGCCAAACACGGTCTCTGACCATTGACTGACCTCGGGATTTAACGGTTCTCCGGCGCTAGAGATGATTCGTAGGGCAGTTGCCTTGGGTGTCGGGTTGGTAGCGCGGATGGCGCGAAATGCTGTAGGCGCCGCGGCAAAGTTGGTAATATGATATTGCTCCAGCAATTGCGTAAGGGTGTCGGGGTCAAACGCCCCTTGATAAGCTAATGTTGCTTGTCCCAGCAAGAGGGGGCCGATAAGGCCATAGTAGAGACCATACGCCCATCCTGGGTCTGCTAAATTCCAAAATCGATCATCGGGTCTAAGATCCAAGCCAAATCTCATATAACCTTCAAAGGCTGCCAATGCCCATATCGGGACGACAACCCCTTTGGGCTGACCGGTAGTGCCGGAAGTGTAAAGCAGCACCATGGCATCATCGCCATCGCGGGTGGTCCATCCGCTTTTGGGTGAAAAAGCGAGTAGATTCTGAAATGAGACATCTCTTGAATCAGCAGTCTGAGTCGTAACGATGGCATGTAACGCCTCTATAGGCGAACTAGGGAGTTTGGCGCGGTTGTTGGCATCGGTGACCACGACTTTAGTCTTGCTGTCCTCCAAGCGATAACCCACTGCCTCATTCCCAAATGCTGTAAATAGCGGAACATAGACGGCACCTAAACGCCATGTGGCAAGCGCTGTCAGGGTTAATTCGAGACCTTTCGGAAGGAGTGCTGCTACGCGGTCTCCCGGTCCTACTCCGAGGGCGGACAACCCTCCTGCCAGGTGCGCGGTAAGGTTGTCTAAGTCGGAAAAGGTGTAGGTGTTTTCTTGCCCCGGAGAAGACACAACATGGAGCGCGGCAGCATTAGGTTTCTCATTGCTATGCTGTCCAAGCAAAAACCAGGCAGCATTGACTCCTGCGGTACGATACTGTGATAGCCAAGATCTGATGGTGCCATCCATAGAATTCATAACTCGGACCTCCTTAATGACGGTACGGCGTATTAATTTGATTCGGCCCATCCGCTTATCGTCAGTATTTCACAAGAACGTCAGACTAGCCAGAAGGCGTTTGTTGAACACTGATCTTCGATATGGAATCAGTGTAGCCCTCGGTTCCAAGCGGAGAAAATCGTGGAAACAATAACTGTTTTACTTCTCTATCGCAACGTATAGGAGTTCATCTTGCGTCTAACGAGGCGTATCCGGCGGAACCGTCTGCGGTCCTTAGCCGACCCGTCTCGTCGGGTGGGTCCGGACGAACGATCCCCGTCCAACCGTGGTTTCGGTCACGCCGTTCTTTTCCCATTCTTCATAAGTGCGTGCGACCGTATTTGGATTCAACAAGAGGTGAGGAGCCACTGCGCGCACGGTTGGCAACTGATCGCCGAGAATCTGTGAATCTCTCGTTTCATGGCTAGGACCAGTTGTTGATATAGAGGCTCGGGCCCGCCCGCAAGCTCGCACATGACCTGCCTCTTTCACATTGTCCTAGTTCTAGTATGATGCACGTAGTCTGCTGGATGATGTCAGGAGCGTCCGTGCAGTGACGGAGACGTGCCATCCGGGAGTGCCGTGCGCTCATCACTCAAAAGGGATGGTCAGATTTGCCTCTTGGTTCGTCGCGGGCCGATTATTGTGTCGGATTGGCGCGTTCTTGCCGATGGCCACCCAAGCCACTACGACGACAGCCGCCAGAACATTCACCCAAGTTAGGTGCTCTCCCAGGAGAAACCATGACCAAAGTAACGTGAAGAAGGGTTGGAGGTATTGCATTTGACTAACTCGCGCGACACCACCTATGGCCATGCCGGAGTACCAAGCCACGAAACCAAAGAACTGGCTTCCAGTACCCAAATACATCAAGGCGATCCACGCTTTCCAGGAAGCGCCGATGACTAAGTCAGGATGCGAAATCACAACGCTCGCATCGAGGACTAAGAGCACAGGCGCTGACAGCACAATGGCCCACGCAATGACTTGCCAGCCACCGAGGTCTTGAGCCAGTTGGCCACCCTCAGCATAAGCGAATGCAACCATGACAACTGCCACCAGCAGCGCTACATCGGGCCAATGGATGCTGCCTAAACCTTCGATGATGACATAGACGACTACCGATGCTGCAGCGGCGGCGCTGCTCAACCAAAATCCACCGGATGGACGTTCACCGTGACGCACGGCGGCCACGGCCGCCGTGGCCAGTGGCAACAAGGCCAATTCAATGGCGCCATGGGATGCGGGCACTCGGTCCATGGCCCATGCGGTCAAGAGAGGAAACCCAAAAATTGCGCCTCCTGCGACAACGGCGAGATGGGGTACATGGTGCCGGCTAGGCCAACGTTCATGCTTGAACGTAAGCAGAAACCCGGCAAACATAGCTGAGATAAGGGCACGACCTGGTCCTACCAGTAACGAACCGAAGGAGGTCACTGCGAGATGGGAGGCTGGTAAAGTCAGGCTGAAAATCAGGATGCCAATACCTCCGATGCCTAGTCCTCTCATTTCCTTCGTTTGGCGAGAGGCGTCTACTGTGCGTTGTTTGGGCATCGCTATCCCCCATTTCCGTGTTTGTTTCACGGTATCCCGGCTGGCGTCTTGTGTCTCCAGCCAATTGGAGATGACTTTACCCAGCCAATGTGGAGTAGTATGGGAATAGGAGGGGCGCCATGTCACGAGAACTCGTCTTAACAGATCGCGGACCGGTCTACCGACAAATCGCGGAGTATTTTCGCGATCAGATTATCTCAGGGGATATGGACTCCGGAACGCGACTCCCCACCGAAAGGACCCTAGCCGCCCAATTGGGAGTCAACCGTAGTACCGTCAGCGCGGCTTACGATGAACTCCGAGCCATTGGCTTGATTCGGTCGGTACCGGGCCGGGGCACCCGTGTTAGCGAGGACTCATGGGGTCTAGCGTATCGCACGCCTGATTGGATGACTTACCTGGAACACGGAATCTTTCAGCCGACTCTGCCTTTAGTGCGCCGTATTTGGATGGCCAATCGCCAACCGGGATTTATCAATTTTGCACGCGGCGAAATGGCGTCCGAACTATGGCCTTCCGACAAAATGCTGACTGTGCTCCAAAAAATCTCTAGTGGGCTTCCCTTGGGCTACAGTGATCCCCGTGGCGAAGAAATCTTACGATCGGCCATCGCGGATCATCTTCGCACCGAGTATCAGCTTGAGGTTTCCGATCATCGCGTCTTGGTCACGGCGGGATCGCAACAAGGACTGCTGTTAGTCATCCAAACTCTGTTGCGTCCGGGTGACGCGGTGGGATTAGAGCAGCCCTCCTATGCCTATTCCTTGCCCCTGTTCGCTGCGGCAGGGATACGCCGCTTTCCCATTCCTGTGGATGGTGACGGTGTGATCCCTGAAGCGATTATCCCGCTACACCGACGCCATAAGATTCGCATGGTATTTGTGACGCCGACCTATCAAAATCCCACCGCCACCACGTTAACCTTGCCCCGGCGACGGCGTCTTCTGGATATCTGCGGGGACTTGCGGATTCCAATTATTGAAGACGATGCCCATGGAGCTTTAACCTTGGCGGGAAGTCCGTTGCCGCCACCCCCTATTGCCGCCTTGTCCGACGCTGGCCATCAGGTATTGTACCTTGGGACCCTCTCCAAAACCTGGGCTCCGGGTTTGCGCGTGGGCTGGCTGGTCGGTCCCGCGTCTGTTGTCGATCGCCTGGCCGGGGTTCGCGAGCAAATGGACTTTGGTGTGAGTACTCTGGCTCAAGTCACCGCTGCCGAGATTCTTCAGTCCGGGGCCTGGGATCGACAGTTGACTCAACTGCAGTTGACATTGACGAGACGCCGGAATGCTATGGCGCACGCCTTATTTGAGACGTTCGGGGATGATCTTCAATTCACGCTGCCGGGAGGGGGCTATCACCTCTGGACGTCATTGCCCCCTGAAGTATCGGAGATCAGGCTACTTGACGCCGCGTTGGATAAGCGGGTTGTCGTCGTCCCGGGATCGGTGTATGGTTCTCCTCCGGGATTTTTGCGTATCACCTATGCGAGTTCGTTGGAATCAGAAATCACCGAAGGAGTCTTGCGATTGCATGATGCCATTACTATGTGGTCCAATGTTGCTCCTACACCATTACAAATAGCGCGCGGCCAGCATACATGACCCCCTGGGGCTAGATAAACACCGAGTTACTATGGCGCGAACGTTCTAGTCAATCCATATCGGTCCGTTCAGGATCCACACAAATCGCCTAGGGTCTCCTTTCCGGAACAATAGCTTGCACGACGTTCTCCAGAGATGCGGATAGAGGATCTCTATTGTGAGATTGAGGATAGTCAAGCGGAACGTTCATGGCCAAAGAGTTTGAAACGCGACAAAATTGCTAGCCATCACTGTGCAAGGGATTGGGCATGCCGCCTTAGCCCATGTCTCACCAATCTTCACTTGCTATCCGTCACAAAGAGATCTGGTAGCTCTTTATTCTCGGTTGCTATTCTGCACATTTGCTCTTAAGAGTTCTGATTTCAAAGCACATAAATATGTGTACTTACGGTCGACCCCAACGGCTGCTTTTGGCTTTTCATGACGTCGTCCCGGTTCGATGCATCACAAAACCGGTTATGATAATTTTTGTGTCGCTCATCTATGATTTAATCCTGGCGTTTTTGACTTCCTTGCAACGCCAGCCGAAGATAAAGGGTGGTGATATCGGATGCTGGCAGTGGGCCGTCTGCTTGGTACCATTGAGCCACCGAATTCAATAGCCCCAAGAGAGCAAATGCGAGAATCTTTGGTTGATACGCGGGATCGATAACACCAGCAGCGATGGCGTCTTCTATAATGCGCTGGATGCGTTCGGTGTACGCACGGCGTTCTTTTACGGTTTCTTCCGAAAATGCGGCCTCGCCCATGAGCACCGCCACTAGCGATCGATGGCGCATCACGACATTGAGATGACTCTTAATGGCTTCAGTCACCCGTTGGCCGGGATCAGAAATGTGAGCCATCACTTCATCAAGTTGAGAATTTAATGCGCCTACGGCCCGTGCGTGAATCTCCACCAGGATTTCCTTCTTGTTTTTCCAATAATAGTAGAAGATACCTTTAGATAAGCCGAGACATTCGGTGATTTCTTCAATTGAGGTGCTGGCATATCCTTGCTCCTCGAAGAGCGCTGCTGCTTTTTCGAGGAAAAGGCTCCGTCGTTCTTCGGCGGTAAGTGCCGCCAAAGGATTGAGCTCGTCACTTAACCGGGGTCGCCCAACGCGCCGAGTATTTCCGGGATTCATTCCCCAAATTCCTCCCAACTAATGCATTACTGCGGTGATAAGGATCGTCATGCTTTTAGACTACCAGACCGGCATTGAAAATAACCATGGCAATGAATTATTTATCTCAGGCATTGTACTCGCCCCCTAAAATATCTGGAACGGTTAAGATTGGCGTTGTTTGACTAGACCGCTCGACGGTGTTAGGAATCGGTTCGGCAACGCTCACATTCATGTAACAAAAACCAGTTATGGTACGTTAATCCTACGGGCACTAAGAAAACAAGGAGTTCTTGGATGAAAACAGCAACGGAGTCTAAGCCGTATTGGTGGTGCGATGCAAAACACCGTTTTAGCGGTCTTAACAGGATGGTTCGCATGGACTTATTTTCGTCTTATTCCGCGAGGGTCGATGATAATGGCGCCCCATCATTTGACGCATTATGGTCGATGGGCATATCATCGTTTAGCCTATTGGGATGTGGTAGCATTGTATCATTCCCGTCATTTGTATCTACATCTACTACCCTATCTGCAAAACCGCATCGAATATCCTGTGGTAATGGGTACTTTTTTGTGGATAACATCCTATGCGCCGGGTCTATTAGGGTATTTCACCACTAACGCCATATTAATATGGTTATCAGTCATTGGAAGTTTGTTTGTGATGCGGGAAATTGTTCCCCGACAGTATCAATGGTTTACTAAACCGGGACGTCGCCGGAATTTCCCGGATAATTTGGGGATGGCATCTATACATCAGAGGTACGTATGCATGGGCAGCGGCGTCGGAGCAGGTTGCTGCCATGAGAACCCTTGACATGAATGAAATGGATAGGAACCATTATTCTTAATGGGGACCATTAGTACTGGTACACAGCGTGCATTAGAGGTGAGAAGGCGGTATCAGAGCGGTTACATGGCCTTATACAAATTAGGAGGCGTGAATGAATATGTCGAATGTGATGATTGATGTGTGCGATGTATCTAACTTGTTTTCCGCACCTAAAAATTCCCAACTTTATTAAT
>JAKAAL010000184.1 GCA_021802375.1 Bacillota bacterium
GGGGAGTTTTTTGTTGAGCACGTGGTCGGTGGGCTATCGAAGGATTTGCGCTTGGTGCAGGAGGCGTTGGTCGCCTCTTCCAATGACGGGGTGAGGCTTTCCTTTGCCCGAGTGCATCAACTGTACCAACGCTTAACCTGGATATTCAATACGGAACTCGATATCTTTGAGCGAAAAAAGTTTGCTTCATTGTCCCACGAACCGAATAAGGCGATGAACCTGAATTCCTACATCGGACTGATGGGGCATACCTATCATCAGGTTCAGACACCCAATGGTCCCATACTGGTGCCGGCGGAGAAACAGGCCAACGGTGAACATATCAGCTTTCCGGACAGTGAATTCCTCCTCACCTTGGACGCTGATTCCCTGCTGCTTCCCGGCTACTGCTTGCGCCTGGTCTATTTCTTGCAACAACCGGACAACGCTCGTGTGGCGGTAGCCCAGACACCATATTCTTCATTCCGAGGAGCCGCGACCCGCATTGAGCGCATTGCGGGGGCGACCACAGACATCCAGCACATCTTGCACCAAGGAATGACGTACTACAATGCGACTTTTTGGGTCGGGGCGAATGCGGTGATACGGAAATCGGCATTGGACGACATTCGCGAGACAGAGTGGGTGGGTGGATTCGAAATCCAACGCTTCATTCAAGACCGGACAGTGATCGAGGATACGGAATCCAGTGTCGACATCGCCACGCATGGTTGGTCCCTGGCCAACTATCCGGAACGGCTGAGTTACAGCGCAACCCCACCGGACTTTGGTTCACTCATTATCCAACGCCGACGTTGGGCGAACGGCGGCCTCCTGATCTTGCCGAAACTGTGGTCTCTGATGCGCGAGCGCAAACGGAAAGGGGAGCTGACGACCAAAGCTGAGGTATCCCTGCGCTTAAACTATATGGCCTCCATTGCGTGGTCTAACTTTGGACTGATCTTTCTGCTGGCTTATCCGATTTACGGGCGGCTCCTGAGTCCCCTGGTACTCTTGGCGGCGGTGCCATACTTTTTGGCCATGTCCAGCGATCTCAAATACAACGGGTACAAACGGACCGACATTTTTCGGATTTACGGGTTCAACTTGATACTGTTGCCCGTCAATGTAGCCGGTGTGTTGAAATCGCTCCAGCAGGCTTTGAGCGGCAAGAAAATTCCCTTTGCGCGAACTCCCAAGGTCGCGGAACGTACGTTGTCGCCGATTCTGTATGTCATTGCGCCACTCATGATCGTGGCATTTTCGCTGTTGACTTTGTGGCGTGACGAAGTGGTGCATTATTGGGGGAACCTCGCCTTCGCAGCATTCAATGCCGTCACGGCGACATGGGCGATACTGGGCTTTATTGGCGTCAAAAACACCATCGTTGACGTATGGCTTGGCGTCATAGACTGGTTGTATGTCCCGGTGAAGAGAAAACCGGCTCCACAGGAGAAAGAGTCTGCGCCACATGTCGACTGGCAAGCGATTCTTTACCACGGCGATGCCGAGAGGCGCGTGTCTGATGGCGCTCTGAATCATCTGATGCTGACCGCCGCGACCTCCGACCATGATGACGATGAGGTGATGTCATCATGAGCAGTACGATAAAGAATCTTACTCGGGAACGTCGCTTGTCACCTCTGCGGTTGCTTCTGCTGCTGGCTTTCTTGTCAGGGCTGGTCATCGTGAGCCTCCTGGATGGTTCACGAATCATAGGGGGAATCGGGATTAGCCAGGCTGCGGTGTACAACCCGTGGTATGCGCCCTATGTTGACGTCACTGCCACCCCGACGTTTGCGTTTCAGAATTTGGGGAGTACCCAACATAAAGATGCTGTACTGGCTTTTATAGTGTCGGATCCCACAAATGCTTGTGTTCCATCCTGGGGCGGTGCTTACACCTTGAATCAGGCCGGATATGCTCTCAATCTTGACAGCCGCATTGCCCGCTTGCAACAACAGGGGGGGAGTGTTGCGGTTTCTTTCGGCGGCGCGCACAACAACGAACTGGCGGTCGGGTGCACCAACCCTCAAAAACTCCTCAAAGCGTACCGGTCTGTCGTCAATCGCTACAATCTCAATACCATCGATTTGGATCTCGAAAATCGTGCGCTGACGGATACCGCTGCCGGCAACCGGCGCGCCGTGGCCATCGCCAAGCTGCAAGCCGAGAGACGGGCCGCAGGCAAGAAGCTGGCGGTGTGGGTGACGCTGCCTGTCTTGCCCCAAGGATTGACCCCGGAAGGTACAACGGCGGTCGCCCAACTGTTGAAGCATGGTGTCGACCTGGCGGGGGTCAATGTCATGACCATGGATTATGGATCAAGCCTTGCGCCAGGGCAGTCGATGCTGGCAGCTTCGGAAAGCGCGTTGGTGCATACCGAGCGCCAACTCAGCATTCTGTACCAGCAAGCAGGCCTCGAACTCAGCGCGGCATCTTTGTGGACGAAGATCGGTGTGACTCCCATGATTGGTCAAAACGATGACAGTAATGAAGTTTTTACGTTAAATGACGCCAAACGCCTCAATCAGTTTGCCCTGTCCCATGATGTTGGCCGGATGTCCATGTGGTCGGCCAATCGCGATATCATGTGCGGGAGCAACTACATTAATGACAGCGTTGTTTCAGATTCTTGCAGTGGCGTGAAGCAGTCCCAATACGCCTTTTCCGATGTGCTCGGCAAGGGGTTTGAAGGAGGCATGTTCCTGAGCTCTGGTTACACGGCCGAGCTGGTGGCGGCGAGTCAGCAAAAGCCCGACAACCCTGCGACAAGCCCCTATCAGATATGGTCGGCGACAGGCATCTACGTTGCCGGCGAGAAAGTGGTGTGGCAGCATTACATCTATGAAGCGAAGTGGTGGACGCAAGGCGACGTTCCGAACAATCCCGTGCTGCAGTCGTGGCAAACGCCGTGGAGTCTCATTGGACCCGTATTGCCTGGGGAAAAACCCCTGCCACAGCCGACACTGCCGAAAGGCACTTACCCAGCATGGTCAGGCAGAGCAGTATATCACTCCGGGCAGCGCGTGCTCTTCGAAGGAGTCCCGTACCAAGCCAAATGGTGGAATCAGGGCGACAGCCCCGCCGCCGGCCTCTCCGATCCCAGTGGCTCCCCGTGGGTGCCGCTGACCCAGGCTCAGATCAATGCGGTCGCAGCTAAACTGCATAAGCGGGCAGGGAAATGATATCAATGTCCTCAGGGTCCATTACCATTCGCCACACCCGAAGAGCTTTCCCGGGTCCAAGGTTTTTGGCGGTCGAAGCCCTGCGCCAGCACACGCGAAGGCCCCGGCAATTGCCATGGTTCCGGTCCTTCCGAATCTTGTGGCTACGTGGTTGGCACGGGCAACATCTTGACGGTTTGGGAGATGGCGAGCCCGGCCGCTCCGAGCGCTACTGCCGTGGGTTCCGCTATCACAATGGAGGTCTCTTTGTTTGCGCCCATCGAGCGGTGGCGGATGACCCGCTGGATGTCGCTGAACACCAAGGGCTGAGCCTCGGCGACCGTCCCTCCCAAGTATGCGACCTCGGGGTTCAACACCTGCAAGAGGTTGGACAATCCAATTCCCAGGTACTCGCCAAGCTTTTGGAAGGCTTGGCGGTAAGCGGAGTCTCCGGACTGCGCCTGGCGGACGCTGTCGGAGAGAAAATGCGGGCTGACGTTCGCTTCAACGCCAAATTCCCTCAGGTAACGAGCGAGGGCGCGTTCTGACGCATATTCTTCCCAACAGCCGTAGTTCCCGCACGAGCATATAAGACCGTTGGTCGCGATTGTGGTGTGTCCCGACTCTCCAGCGATGCCGTCCCGGCCCCGGTACAAGGCGCCGTTAATGATAATGCCGGAACCCACTCCGACTCCTGCGTTGAGGAAGACTAGGTTATTGACCCGTCGGGCCAGATATTCGCTCCAGGCGCCACAGTTCGCATCGTTGTCCACCACAAAGGGATAGGGAAACCACCGGGACAGGTCATCAACAATGGCCCAGTCCGTCAGGCCGAGGTTGGGCAGATAGATGACGTGTCCCGCGATGTGGTTGACCAAGCCGGGCAACGCAATGCCGACGCCCAAGACACCGTGGGGCGAGGCTGGCATGGCGGCGGTCACGGATTGTATCTCCTGGCGCAAGATGCCCAACAGCCAATCGGTGGTGTAATGCCCGTGATCGGCTTCCAGTTCGAGGCGTTGATAATGGATGACGTCCCGGGCTGCATTGGTCAACACACTGGTGACATGCGTAATCTGCACATCAATGCCTACCGCGTATCCGGCTCGGGCATTGAAGCGCAGCAATATGGGCTTGCGGCCACCGGTCGAATTGCCGAGGCCGATTTCTTCCACAAATTCTTCCGCAATCAATTCGTCCACTAAGGAAGACACGGTGGCGCGATTAAGCCCCGTTTCGTCGGATATCGCGACGCGGGAAGTCACCGATTTCTGATAGATCAAGCTTAAGACGGTCTGTTTGTTCACTTGCCTCATGACCGACGCATCTACAGTGCGATACATGCCGTTATTCCCCTCGGATTTGTTATAGAACAAATTGTGGAGGCTTGTCGAACAGTAATCGAAAGATTGCACTTCTTAGATATTTAGTTTAACATACATACGAAATACCAGGATAGGAAAGCAACGCTAATTTAGGGAGGTTTCCCTCCGTTATAAAGGCGAATTTAAGGCGGTTGGTTGGATTGCTAAACAATGTGCCGAACTTCGCAACCACCCTCGTGGCGTTGTGGTCAAGACAAGAAGGGCATGAATAGCATGACGATTCGCAAAAGAGCGGCTGTTGCGCTAACTTCTGTGTTGGCGCTGGGTACGTTGGCCGCTTGCGGGAGTACGAGCACGCCCACCCAATCGAGTTCTTCGCCTACCAGCAGCAACACGCAGCTTCAGATTTTCAGCTGGTGGACCGGGGTCGCGAGCAGCAAGGCGCTGAAGTCGCTAATCGGAGTGTTTAATCAACAATACCCGCACGTCAAAGTGGTTAACGAAGCGGTGGCCGGCGGCGCAGGGTCCAACGCCAAAGCGGTGTTGGCAAGCCGCATGGAGGCGAACAACCCGCCAGGAACCTTCCAAGTTCACGCGGGTCGGGGCACTTTGCTGTCATGGATCGCGGCCGGCGACATGGCGCCTTTGAATTCCCTGTACCAAAAAGAGGGCTGGTACCAGGACTTTCCGCAAAGCCTCCTCAATATGCTAAAGGTGAATGGCAAGATTTATGCGGTTCCCGTCGATATGCAACGCGACAACGTCCTCTGGTATAACCCCAGCATTTTCAAAAAATACAACCTCACGCCGCCGACTACCTTTTCGCAATTCTTTGCTGACGCAAGCGTTCTGAAGGCCCATGGCATCACGCCGTTGGCGTTGGCAAACCACGGCAATTGGGAAACTACGCTATTGTACTCCGACGTATTGTTGGGGACAGTCGGTCCCACGCAATATGACAAGATTTTGACCGGCAAGGCATCGTGGAATTCCGCGGGCGTGACTAAGGCCACGCAGACGTTCTTGAAGATGATGCAGTATACCAACAGCGATGCCGGCGCGCTTCACTGGCAGCAGGCGGACCAATTGGTGGCGCAAGGCCAGGCAGCCATGAATGTTCAAGGGGACTGGGCCCAAGGTTATTTTACGACGGACCTGCACTTGACCCCGGGGACTGGTTTTGGCTGGGCGCCAACCCCTGGCACCAAGGGGACCTTTGCCATGGTTTCGGACGTGTTTGGCCTGCCGTCCAAGTTGAAGAACCAGACAGCCACCCTGAACTTCTTGAAGGTGTTGGGCTCTGAAAAGGGTCAGGACACGTTCAACCCCTTGAAGGGTACCTTCTCCCCGCGTCTCGATGCCAACAAGAGCCTCTATGACGCCTATTCCCAATCAGCCATGGCGTCCTTTAAGAAGGACACGCTGGTGCTGACCATCGGGCAGGGCGGGGCTAACCCCGGATTTACCCAGGCCTTTGAGAACGCGATGGTGACGTTGATCAGCAGCAAGAACGTCCCCAGCTTTATCAGCGCCGTTCAAAGCGCCGCTCAGGCCAATCCTTTGTCCAAATAGTCGATTCTGAAAACGCGGGTCCCCGCCCTGTTGCGGGGACCCATGTGATGACATTCATGGAGAAGAGGGGTTTACATGGCCAATCCGGTCACGCCAGCCAAGGCCACCCGACAAACGACCGTGCGCAAGCCAGCTCGCCGGATTCGTGGCTGGGACAATCGCATGGCGTTCTTTACGCTCATTCCCTCCCTGATCCTTCTAGGCGTGTTTGTATACGGATTCATCGCGTGGTCTGGCTATGTTTCCTTAACCAATTGGAACAGTTTGATCCCGACCCTGACGTGGGCGGGATTGCGAAACTATGCAACCATTTTCTCGTCATTTCGGTTTCAATCCGACCTGCGCAACCTGGTCGTGTTCACGGTGCTGTTCATTGCAGGCGACTTGGTTATCGGCATGATCCTAGCCCTTCTGGTTGACCAAAAGATTCGGGCCGAAGGCTTGTTTCGCAGCATTTTCATCTATCCCATGGCCATTTCCATGGTCGTGACCGGGGTAATCTGGTCGTGGATTTTGAATCCCACAACCGGCATCAACTTGTTTTTCCACGCATTAGGGTTTACCCATGTTCCGGAATGGTTCCTCAGCAGCCGATTTGCGCCATCCGTTCACCTAGGGCAGATTGACATCGGGATCCCGGTCGGGCTGCTGGCGGTGGTGATTGCCGCGGTCTGGCAGATGTCGGGATTTGCCATGGCGGTGTACTTGGGGGGACTCCGGTCGGTGCCGGAAGAACTGAAAGAAGCGGCCCGGATTGACGGCGCTGGGCCATGGCGAACTTTTTGGTCGGTGATATTGCCGCAACTGAAGGGAACCACCGCGACCATCGTGGTGATTCAAGCGGCGGCTTCACTCAAGGTGTTCGGCCTAATCTACGCCATGACCGGTTCTGGCCAGGACTTCTCCACGGACATGCCGAACCTCAACATGTTTCAAACCACCTTTCAAGGCGACGCGTTTGCCCAAGGCGCAGCTATCGCGATCGTGCTGTTGCTCTTGATGGCGGCCTTTACGGTGCCCTATGTCTTGTCCATGTTAAGGGGGGAGCGCTAGTGGCAGCCCGCCGCGTGAATCAAACGCTCATCTATCTGGTTCTGATCATCGCGTCCATTTTGTATCTGCTGCCTGTCTACGTTGTCTTGGTGACCAGCCTTCGCTCAATTCCTCGAGCCCTGCAATCATCCGAAGCGTGGTCGTCTTCCCACAGCCGGACGGCCCTAAGAGAACGAGAAATTCCCGGTCGTTAATCTCCAAGTTCACATCGTCCACGGCGACCACATTGCCAAAACGCCGCGTCACATGGGACAGTCTAACCCCCGCCATGCTCCCACTCCTTCCGTTAAACTCTGTGCTCTCC
>JAKAAL010000185.1 GCA_021802375.1 Bacillota bacterium
AAATCTGGATTTGGAGTATCTGGCAGAGCGGCTAGGATCACGCCAAGCCAAGCAAAAGCTCTTTTTGGGGACGCTGTTTAATGAACTCCGCGCTCGCCTGCTGCATGCGTCAGGCAGTTCGCTGATGGGACTCCTGACCACATTGGAGGCGGGAGTAACCCAGGGTCACCTGGCCTTTTATTTTAACGCGCCGCCAGAGCAGCACCTAGCCGTCGCTTGGGGCGCATCGGGTCAAGTACCCCGGCATGTGCAGGGCGACTACCTCTGCGTGGCCAACGACAATTTGGGCGCGCACAAAGACAACTTTTTCTTACAGACCAAGATAAGTACGAGTGTGGTCCGGCAAGCCAACGGGCTCGAGCGACAAACCACGCAGATTCGATGGACCATGCCAGCGGTGGCGCATGGCTGGCTGGTCGTTCCGTACATTGGCTGGATTGACGTCTATGTTCCTAAGGGCGCCCATTTGGTTTCGGCTGAGGTCATGCCGGGTAGCAAAATTCGGATTGGAGTCAATCAAGGGATCAACAAAACCGTCTATGGCATGCGACTTTACCTACCTGCCCGGACCTCGCTGAATGCCCCTCCGACCACGGCGAGCGAAACCTTAGTGTACACGCTTCCGCGAGGAATCAATCCCCATCGGATGTTGATTCAAAAGCAGCCCGGGGTCTTTGGCCAAACGATTACGGTGAAGGACGGACACCTGCGACAAAGCTATTACCAAACCCGGTCCCTAAATTTGCGCCTGCCGTAGGCCAGTCCAGAGCGGTCTGATTGGAGTGATCACGGTGGCATCGGGAAGAGGCGGCCGCGAACGATGGGCCAGCCGCTTTCGAAAAGGGACACAACCTAGTGAGGAGAAGAGCCATGCGTCTTGCCATGGGGCAAATGTTGGTGGAGGGCGGTCAGCCAGTGGCCAATCTCGCTCGGGCGGTGGAGATGATTCGGGAAGCGGCAGACCAGGGTGCCCACCTCGTAGTCTTGCCCGAGTGCCTGGATTTAGGCTGGACAGACCCGAGTGCGCTGAGCCTGGCCGAGCCGATTCCAGGGCGATTCAGCCAAATTCTTGCCGAAGCTGCGTCAAAGTTTGGCATCTTTGTCGTGGCCGGTTTGGTGGAAGGGACCGAGGGATCGCGATACAATGCGGCCATTTTACTCTCGCCAGCGGGTGAGATTTTGCTTAAACACCGAAAAATTAATGAACTCGCTATTGCCCATCACCTCTATGCCACAGGTGATCGCTTGGGGGTGAGCAAAACCTCTTTAGGGGTCGTCGGTTTGAATATTTGCGCCGATAACGCTCCCGGATCGTTAGTATTGGGCCACGCCTTGGCCAGGATGGGCGCAGAGATTTTGCTTTCACCCTCGGCGTGGGCAGTGCCCCATGATTACGATCCCGTGCAAATTCCGTATGGTGCGCAGTGGAAGGCCGCATACCGCCATTTGGCCGAGGCATATGCCATGCCCGTCATCGGGGTGAGCAATGTCGGAGAGATTCGACACGGCGCTTGGCAGGGGTGGAGATGCATTGGCAATTCTCTTGCCGTGGACGCTCAGGGGAATGTCTTGGCTACCGGCTCCTTCGGAGAGCATGCCGCTGAATGCATTCTCGTCGACGTGGACGTAAAACCCAGAGTTCTGACGGGGACCGATCTTGTCGACGATCTTCAGGCTAGAGGCTATGGCCAATGGCCGTTTGACCGTCGCGGCTAAGCGCGGGTCGCGAGCCGATTCGGTGCGAAGAAGGTTGAGGAGAGGGCTAAATCCGTCAGGGTGACGAGGCCGCTTTGGACAAAGTGGAGGTCGGTTTTAGGATCTATTGTGCTTGGGTCCCTTTCTGCAACGGACTGAAGCGTAATGCGGTGGCCTATGGATGTCTTCTCCACCGACAAAAGTTCGTCTCGATGCCGAGCTGGAGCCAAAGGCGCATGGGCGATGGCAAGGCCCCCGTGGGCAGGAAAGTTCACGTTGAGCACGCCCAACGCCGACTCGCTGGCTGAACGGATGATGGGCCAGTGTCGTTCCAACACCCTGCCGGTCCAGGACCATTGCTCAGAGGCCGCCGACAGCGCGATCGCAGGGATGCCATGCAGGCAGCCGAAGTGAGCGGCACCCACGGTGCCGGACGCATAGACGTCGTCGGCAAGATTGCTTCCGTGGTTAATACCCGAAGCGATGAGGTCGGGCTGGTAACCTAAATAGGTTAGTGCGACGCGCACGGAATCGACGGGCGTGCCGGTAACGGCCCAGCGATTTTCCCCCCGATTAAGGACGTCGAGAGGCTCCGAGAGCGTAATGGCTCCGCTCCGACCACTTTGATTGGTCGCTGGAGCCACGGTAAGAACGTGCTCTCCGTGGCGGAGAAAAAAGCTGCGCAAGACCTCGATTCCTGGGCTCATGATCCCATCGTCGTTGACGACGAGGATGTTCATGGATTTCCTCCTTTGTCCATAAGATAGGGATGCTTCGCTTCTATTGTAAGGCGAATGCGAGCACTTGGGGTTAAGATTGTGTGATGGTTGGATGATGAATCGATTAAAATCTTTCATGAATATCTTTGGCCATTCACCGGGTTAATGCTATTCGAGGAAGGCATTAGGGAAGACGAAGGCTAGTCAGACGACGTGGTCTCGGGGGTGTCGGGCGTGGATAGGGCTGAGCGATGACAATTTACCCAGCGATATCCCCCGGGACGAATGCTCGCCAAATGATCTGAGCCGACGAGGCTTCGTAGAGTGTGGAGGTAGACCCTGAGAGCTCCCTTAGACATGGGAGGTTCACCTCGGTCATGACGCACTCGGTTAATACTCTCCAGCGTCACCCGATGATGGGGATCCCCTGCTATGGCCTCTACTAACTCGCGCATCTTGGGACTGAAGTGTAAGACTTGGTCGCCATGTTGGCCGAGACCGTTGTCGTCAAAGACCACACAAAGGGGCCAAGGGCCTGGTGTCATCGGATGAGGGGCTGGGCTAAGGTCCCACACTTGGACATCGTTGAATAGGGGCAACAGGATACTCCACGAAATTTTGGTCAAAGCTAGGGCCTGCAAGATGGCTGGCCACCACACCGTTCCCTCGATCCACTGCGGGTCCAAAATCAAGTGGTCTATCTGCTGACCGCCCAGATACTCTAGCAACTGATTGATGGTATCAATCCAAACGAAAGCTTGACTCCCGATCAATCGCTTAGTGGCTAGCTGGCGGTTCTCTGGACTAACGGCTAACCCTGTCATCGCGGCTGCCTCCCCTGCACTGCGAACCCTTCGTATCCACGCCGACGAAGAAGTGCCGTTTGAAGTCAATCAGGACCTCGTCGGTGATTGATGCCGGCCTGCCTGCACTTGTCCTCTTGAGTCTATTCGCACACGGTAAGAAGGTCGTGATCGTTCGATGAAGATTCGGTTAAGCAATGTTAAGGCAAGACATGCTCTATGGGACTCCTTAGGCCGCGCGGATAGAATAGCTCCACGACGGTCCGTGTCGATGACGACAGTCTCTGGAACGGACCGGGATATAGAGTATGCTCGCAAAAGGAGCCCTCCTACCCCATGCTGGGAGGAGGGCCAAAAGAGAATTCACGAGTCTAAGCGCTGACGCGAACTACACGACCTGGTTGGGATTCAACCAGTGCGTCCACTCGCGCGCCGCGCTGCGCCGACGCTTTACGACGCGTTGTTGCGCGTATCCCAAAGCCAGCGACCCGACAAACGTGGCGTCGTTAGACGCGCGCAAGGCTTCACGGACAGCGGGAAGTTCGTAAATCTGGCTCGTGCGCCAAATGCTTCCAAGTCCTTGATCGTGCGCCATCAGTAGAACATTTTGTGCCGCGGCGGCCGATGCTGCGAAATTTTCGCGAGTCTGTCGCGGATCTCGTCCGGCTTCGGAGTAGATGGTAATCCAGACCGGAGCGCTTAAGAGAGACCTTCGCTCTTTTAGTGCTTTGGCGTGGGCGGCCGCCAAGTCCAATCCGACAGCCTTTTCCGTCAGGGCAGTCTGAACGATCCGCGCTAGCCAATCCCTTCCCTCTGCCACTACCACGGTAAAGCGCCATGGCTCTGTCAGGTGGTGATTTGGAGCCCACACTGCCGTTTCGAGGCAACGCCAGATAAGGGCATCGTCTACCGGCTGATCCGAAAACACTTTAATGCTCGCACGACCACGTATGGCTTCTTCTACTAGCATACGATTCGACTCCTTTGTGTGCGGAATCCGCCCTCGCCTGCATATGGGGGGCGGATTCTCGTGACGCATGGAACGACGGACTAGAGCTCACTTTTTCCGCTGAGATAAGCGTTTGCTTGACGTTGCAATGTATGCAGTGCCGATTGAACGGAGGTGCGTCCCGTCACAGCATTGAAAAATGCGGTATCCAAGGCGCTTTGAACTTCCTTATACGCATCTGATATCGGTCGAGAAATGGTAAATGGCGACGCCAAGGTTTTAACCGAGACGGCAACGCCAGGATGCTGCACGAAATAGTTCTTAGGGATGAGGGATAAGCCAGCTCGCGTCACGGGCGGATACCCCGAGTGCGATCCCCAATACGCTTGCGTTTTCGCACTGAACCACCAGGACAAGAAAGTGGTGGCGGCACGATATTGTGCCGGAGTGTGGTGGATCATCAGCACAAAGCCTAAGCCTTGGTCGATGTTGGCGCTGTGGCCCGTGGATCCTTTGGGATAAGGCGCTGCTCCTACGGCAAACGCTCCGTGAGCGGCGTTGACCTTGACCAAATACCCGGCTGACGTGCCATCCGCAATCGCAATCTTTCCAGCCCCAAAATCGGCTGCGATGGCGCTTCCATGGGCGATAACCAACTCATGGAGGTGGTAGAGGGTGCGGAAGTAATTGAAGGTCCGGCTTGCCGCCGGGGTCAAGAAGTCTACCTGGCGTTGATGCGTGCCCGGGCGAAAGAGCTTACCTCCATTGGACAGGAAAGGTGGCAAAATATGGGCAGACGAATCTTTCCAGGCCAAAGGGATGACGCCCGGCACCCGCTGCTTTATAATGGAAGCGTCTTTTGCCAACTCAGTCCAGGTGGTGGGGAAGCTTGAGATGCCGGCCTTGGCGAAAATCGCCTTGTTGTACACTAATTCCGAGATCTTGGCATCGGCTTGAATGCGATAGTGTTGCTGGCCTACGATCCCGTTGCCCCAAACAACGGGATAAAATGAGCGCTTTTCCGCCACCGGGACCGTTTTCAAGTATGGATTCCACGGCTGTAAGGCGTGGGCATTGAGAAAGTTCCCGTCGTAGTGGCTAATCCAGGCTACCACGGGCGCGTCGCCGGCGGCGAGAGCCCCGAGAGCCTTGTGACTGGCTTTGGTGATGGTTAGGTGGACTTTGACCAAGCGATGCGTGTGATTAAATTGCTGAATCAAATGGCCAAGCGCCATGCCCGGCGGGTTCGATGCGGAATGCGATTCCCAAAACGAAATGGTGGTGGGTTTTCGGGTTGCGGCAAACCGAGTAAAGCCCGAGGCAGATACTACGGCTAAAGCTAATCCGGCCAGGGAAAGCGCACGCATCCAGCGCTGTCGTGGTTCCATCGTCATACTCCTCCTTTTCAACCTACACACCTGCATTCGCTAACGATTAACATGGATAGCTTCGACGGTGGCTTACATGATGCTCACCTCCTCTCTTGGCGGTGGATTGCCTTATTCTTTTTGTGCGGTTTCCCCACCGGCCACGGCTCGGACGATGTGGCGTTGCGTGAGCGCAAAGACGACGAGAATAGGCAGTAGCGCGATCAGGGCGGCAGCCGTCAGATCCCGCCAATGGGTTTGATATGCCTGCATATAATGACTCAAAGCTAATTCGATGGGTTGAAGTTGTGGGCTATTGGTCATAATCAGCGGCCATTGAAATTGATTCCACGAGGCGATGAACGTCAACAACACGGTGGTGGCCACGGCGGGCCGAGCGAGCGGGACGGCCACACGGCGCACGTAGGTCATGGTGCTAACGCCCTCGAGTCGGGCGATTTCACGATAGCTCAAGGGAAGCTTGAGGAAGAACTGGCGAAAGAGAAAGATGCCGGAGGTGCTGGCGGCGAAAGGTATGATTAGCCCGGCGTAGCTATTTAGCAGGTGAAGATGGTACATCACCACGTATTGGGGTACCAGCAAGGCTTGCTGTGGGAGCATCATCACGCCTAAGGTGGCGTAAAAGTAAAGGGAGTTTCCAGGGAATTTAAGTTCTGCCAGGGCATAGCCTGCGAGCGCACTGGTGACGACGACGAAGAAAATGGTCGCAGCTGAGATGACTACGCTATTGAGGACATAACGAGCCCAGGGAGTATGCGACCAGACGAAAAGGAACGGGGCCCAGTGAAAAAATGGACGCCATACTGGTGGGATCGCATAGGCTGCGCCGTGGGGGCCGGTCGCGATGACAAACACCCAGTAGATAGGAATTGCCATGGCGGCCGCCACCACCAGTCGCACGCCGTATACAACAAACTTTGACACTAAAACCGCCTCCTTCCGCGAAGGTGATGATCGAGTGGATGCTAGCGTCTAGCGGTAAAAGACCATGCGGTCGGCAAGCAATTTTTGGGCCAGGGTGATGGCCAAGATGAGCGCGAACAGGATTAAGCTCATGGCGGAGGCCAACGAAAAGTGAAGATACAAAAACGCCGTTTGGTAAATGAGTAAGGAGTCGGTGGTGGTGGAAAAGGCGGGCCCGCCCGCTCCTCCGTGAGGCCCTCCGGTTAGGGTGTAGATTTGCGAAAAGGTCTGCATGGTGTTAATCGTGGCCAAGACGACGACAAAAAAGGTAATGGGACCGATGAGCGGCAACACCACGCGGCGAAAGGATAGCCAGCCACGTGCCCCATCGATTTGCGCGGCTTCCAAGACCTGCTTGGGGAGCGTCGCCAAACCAGCTAAAAAGAGCACCGTATAGAGTCCCACCGAATGCCAAACCGTATAGATCATGACCGAAGGCAGGGCCCAATGGACGCTGGAGAGCCATCCTAGTTGAGGCAAATGCAGGGCATGGAGGACGAAGTTGGCCAAGCCAAAGTTGGGGTCGAAGATCCACACCCAAATGATCGAGGTGGCGACCACGGGCGTTACATGAGGAAGGAATACCAGCGCCTGCGATAGGCCGGCTCCCCGAATGTGTCGTACCTCACGCAGTAGGAGCGCCAGCGCGAGCGCCAAGAGCGTGGTTACAGGAACAACCACCACGACGTAATAGCCGGTGTTCAACAGCGACTGCCAGAAGATCGGCTGCTGCAGGAGAATTCTGAAGTTGCGTAAGCCTACAAAGGTACTGGCACTGGAAAAGATATTCCAATGAAAGAAAGCGATGTACAGCAAGAACATGGCGGGCGCGTAGTAGAATACCAAGAAGACCAAGAGACTCGGCAGCACAAGACCATATCC
>JAKAAL010000186.1 GCA_021802375.1 Bacillota bacterium
TTTCCGCGATAATGCGAGACACCGGGACCGGATAGTAGGTAAGCGACAATCCCCAGTTGCCGTGCACCAAATTGCCCAGGTAAATCAGATATTGGTGCCACAGAGGCTGATGCGTAATTCCAAACTGTAATTTCAGCGCATGGAGGGCGCGTGCACTCAATTGGCCTTTGAACCGCCCAATCATCAGAACGGCCGGGTTACCTGGCATCAACCGCGGCAATACAAAGTTTATCGTGGCCGCCGCCCATAAGGACAGCACCAGAAAACCTAAACGTTGCCCGACAAAGCGCATGCAAGAGCCCTCCTATCTTATGTCCGCGGCTTCAAGTGAGAGAGGACAATCCCCTCGGCCGGATAGTTGTATGGCGCCGGCTGTGCGTAAGGGTTTTGTGCGCTGGGCCAGCCCGTGAAGCGCTTCGTGCTATATTCGTACCAGGTAGCGCCGTAAACCAGGGGAATGGCCGGAAGGTTCTTCGCGACGATCTTTTCCAAAGCATCGATGGCCTGATGCTGAATTGCCACATTGCTGGTACGACGGTACTGGGTCAGCGCCGCGTTGGTTTGGGCGTTAGACCACCCCTCGAAATTCCCGGGGTTTTTGGGTTGCAATAAGGCTTGATACAAGTAGTAGGGCGTCGACCCATTTCCACTCCAGGACATCGCCAGTTGATAATGGCCCGTGGTAATGTTGGAGTAGTAAGCCCCAAAGCTTAGCTGCTGCACCGTCACGTTAATCCCCACTTTTTTCAATTCGCTTGCCATCAAAGCGCAGTCAGCGTCCCAGTCGGGCCAGCCCGCCACAACATCCAGGGTAAAGGACAAGGGTTGGCCGCTCGGTGTCGTGAACACCCCTTGGGCGTTACGCTTGAATCCCGCGGCTTTCAACGTACTAATCGCGTTTTGGGGGCTATAGGTAAATTGACGGTACTGTTTGGCCAAGTTCGGCGCAATCCATGATTTTTGCGGAGGCAGTACCAAGCCGGTCGGCGTGGCCGGAGCTTCATAGCCATACTCCCCTACTTTATCCAATTTGGATCGGTTGATTGCGTCGCTAATCGCCTGGCGAACCGCAAGCTTGGAGAGAATGGGATTTTTCAGGTTCGGGTACAGCATATTGGTTCCCCCGGCGGAAAACCAATAGTGATGGTATTGAGGCGCCTTGCTGACGTAGACTTTCTGGATATTAGGAAAGAACAGATCGGTCCAATCAATGCCGCCGGCGGCCAAGGCCAGCTCGGCGCTATGTCCACTGCTATAGTCTAAGTACTTCAGCTCATGCACTTTAGGCTTGCCGCCCCAATAATGCGGGTTGGCCACATAGGTGTACGCCTGGGTCGCAAACGAATGGACCACGTACGGCCCGGTGCCCACCGGTTTGGTATTAGTCACCTTGGCTGGATTGGAGAACTTGCTCCAGATGCTCTTGGGTACAATATAGACATCCCCCATCACAAAATTACCGTACGGGACATCTGCATGTCGAAATTTAAATACCACTTGATTGGTACCGTGAGCACTCACGGAGCTCAGGTGGCTCCAAATCCCACTGGTATCGAGACTCGGGTACTTTTTTAAGATGTCGTAACTGTACAACACGTCGCTGACTGTCACAGGCGTTCCGTTGGACCATTTCACGTGCGGACGCAAGGTCACGGTCAACGTCCGGTTCCCCTGGCTCCAGTGATAGGACTGACCTAATAGGCCGTAGACTTGGGGCCCTACCAAATTGAAGTAGAACAGCGGCTGATATATCAATCCCAATGTACCGCTAAGCGCACTAGACGAGTAGGGATTAAAATTATCGGCAAACGCCCCGTTTAATCCTGGAATAACGGTAAGCGGTACGTTTTGCGCCGCAGTGGTCGTCGGAGCCGTGCCACAGCCCGCCAACGCGAAAAGAGTTGTTGCCGATAGTGCTGCGGCAGTCAATCCAAAGTGTAGCCGTCTCATCTAATAATCCTCCTTTTTTTGACAAGAAGTTTGCACCGGCACCATACCCAATCCCGGAACCGGCACCCCGTCACTCAGACAGGTTAAAGAAATAGGGTCCGGTTTCTGAGCATGGTCCCAGCGCACCGTCACGCGATCACCATTCACCGACACACTCCCGGCGCCGCTCCGGATAGTCACTTCGGGTTCGCCAGGCCCAAGACTTTGCAACAGCGCATATCCGGCACTGCAAGACCGGTGAATCCATAAGCTCATCTCCTCTCCCTGACTGATTTCCGCTGTCGTGAATTCCACCAGAACCCGGGCTTGGGGCAGCTCTACCCCCCCAAACGGCAGCATTAACCCCTGGCGCGCTTCAATTGACAGCGGCCAGGTAAGGGTCTGATCATCATCCATCGAAAACGTGACATGAGTATCTAAAGCGGTTTCGGAAAAATTATGGGCGAACAAAAAGTTCCCGGACGGTCCTTGGCGGACCAGCGCGTGGATCGAGGGGTCCTCGCTTATTAAGGTTAAAGGCTTCGCGGTTATCGCCGCCAGCAATTCCCGGATCATCCCGTGATAACGGTCATAAAGGCTAGGCCAGCCTACCCCCACGACCACCACCCGACCTTGGCCAATCGCCTGGCCAAAAATTAACACGTCGCCGCTAGGCGCCAATCTCCCCCAGACGCTTTGAGAAGGGTTGTCTGGAAAAGTGGTGTACTGGGGGCAATACACTGAATGCCATGAACCAATGTCGGCCGTCCCGTGATGACCAACCGAGGTGGGTTGGGACAAGTCCAAAGCTTCCAAGAGGATCCGGCAGGGTTCTGCATTCAAATCCTGGTCAGGAATTTCGGGACCCATGATCAAAATGCCGCCCGACTCCACATATTGCGCCAACCGTTCTTGAGAGTCGGCATCCATATACCGTGTCGTGGCCATCCACAGGCTGGGACACGTGGAGGGGTCTAACAGATTGGTCGGTCCATCAATCCAGGTGGCTTGCACCTGCACATTGGCAGCCACGAGGATCCGATAAATTCCATCGAAATGCAGCGTTTCACGCTGGCGAACGATGCGTTCAATCACGGGGCTTGATTTTCCATGCCTCCCAGCCTCTTCTGTCATGTAATACGCCGAATAAAATCCAATATGGATATCAGGTTGGACGTGACTTTGCACCAGACTTGCCCCATAACTTTTCAAAAGCGTCCCCAGATGCTCCACCACGTTGGCCGATAGGCGATATTCGCCCTTAAGCCCCACCGGTGCCTGCCAGCTGTGGTCCTTGCCAAATACCCCAATGTTGTCCGGGTTTTCGCCACTGGACAGCATATACCAGTTAATACCGTTAAGGCCGCACGCCATGCTGACACGGGCAGAAAGGTCCAAGTCCGACGCATTGAGGTGGGGACGATCTTGAAAACGACCGGCCTGAAATTCCGGGGAGAAAGCCGCCGCATCCACGTGGTTCACACTTCGCGTGTAAAGGGTTGCGAGCGCCAAGTCGTGAAAGTTGTCATAGGTGACGTGCCCAGGATAAAAGTCTCCTCCCAGCACCCTGACAGAACTGGTCGATACGCCGGACAACTGCGACAACCCAATCGGATAGTCCACTCCACGGCTGTAAAATGAATA
The DNA here is from genome assembly GCA_021802375.1 of Bacillota bacterium. The sequence goes on from JAKAAL010000186.1 coordinate 3,574, forward strand.
GTCGCGAAACCCATGCACGTTAACCACATAGGGGCCTGGGAACCCATGCGTTGCCGCCATGTTAGTGAGATGCTCCGCATACTCCGCCCGATAGGTGCGCCAAAACTTGCCCCAGGTCCAATATGATGCCGGATCCGCTTGAGTAACTCGGCAAAACTCTTGGTAGCGATCTTGGACGAGTGGATGGTGATCCCCCATACCGCTGACCCAATGCAACATGCCGATTTCATTGTCGACTTGGGTCATGACAATGGGCCCCCCGGATCCCGAAAAATAGGGCCGGATGGCTCTGGCCAAATGCGCGTACCAATTATCGACTCGGCCCAAAAAAGCCGGATGCAAATACGACACCACGCCCGTCGGGTGAGGCTCCCCATCGGAACCCCGGGCCATTGCCTCTGGAAAGTCCACTTTAAACCAAGCGGGTATTCCCTCTTGCCGGAGTTCTGCCATAACATAAGGGCCCGGTCTGATAAAGACCGTCAAGCCAGCCTCCCAAGCCAGCGACAAGAACAGTATCAAATTGCGCTGCGGATGGGTTTGCCCCGTAAAGTCGAACTCTTGGGATTGCGGTTCGTGCCAAAGCCAGGGCACATAGGTACTAACCGTCGTGATCCCCATCTCGCGAATTCTCCCTAATTGGTCGGCCCACTGAGAAGGTGGCAGCCGAAAATAATGCAGTTCGCCGCCATAAAAGAAATGGGGACGACCGTCTAGCCAAAACGCCCGGTTTTTCATCTCAAGAGCCATGCGCGCAATCCTCCTCTGAGGCTAATGAGGCTAGCGTGGAAGAGCGCGGTACCAATGTTACCGGAAGGATTTCAAGCCCGCCAGTAGAAGTGCCGTTCAATGCGCCTTCCAACTTTTTCATGGCGGCCTGCCCGAGTTCATACATCGGTTGATGAATCGTCGATAGCGAAGGGGTCACATAACGCGCCAAGCGTATGTCATCAAACCCCATCACCGCGATGTCATGCGGAACCATCACGTGGTGCCCTTCCAACACTTGCAACGCCCCAATAGCCATTTCATCATTGGCCACAAAGACTGCATCCAGACTCCAGCCTTGCTCTAAGAGGGTGCCCATTGCCCGCATCCCCCCGAGCTCGGTGAAATCGCTGTGAATCACAGGAATAGTCACCGTATCGATGTCGGCAGCCCGAAGCGCACGAAAGAACCCCACGTGGCGAAGGCGGCTATCCTCAGAATCGACTGGGCCGGCAATCACCGCAAACCGGCGAAATCCTTGATCCAAGAGGTGATTACCCGCCAAAAACCCTCCCAATTCGTGGTCTGCCGCGACCGCACTGATGTAGTCGGATTGAAAATCCCGCGACAGCGGGCGATCCAACACCACGATGGGCAGCGATTCCTGAGCATAACGCAGTAGATCGCCTGATTTGATACTGGGGTCCAGCACAATCGCACCATCGACCCGGGCTTCATGCAACAATCTGACCGAACCTTGTCCTTCATAGCCTGAACACCCGGCCGCGATGGTGGTTAACCCTAATCGATCGGCTACTTCCTCAACGCCCCGAATAAGTTCGGAATAAAACGGCCCACTCAGGTTATGTAACAACACCCCAATGGTGTTGGTCTTTCTCACCCGCAAATCCCGGGCTGTTCCGTTGGGACGGTATTCTAAGCGTTCCACCGCCTCTTGCACGCGAAGGCGCGTGCTCTCCGACACACGATGCGGCTGAGAAAATGCTAGCGACACCGTCGACACGGATACATTAGCCAGTCGCGCAACATCCCGAATGGTAGCCATAGAACCTCCAAATGATGTCGAATCGTTTCTATTGATTATCACCCCCATTTTATCAAAAGTCAACGCATATTTCTGTGTTCTCGCAATTCGTTAGTTTTCCCGGATAATTCCCATTAATAACAGGATCATGTTGATAATACACAGCGTGGCAATACATTTCCCCCACATCTAAACCGTCTGGCAGCCTAGAAGTTCACAAACTACCGGGCCATTTTTCCTTTCGATACGATTCGATCCACAAACGTTATTCCAAGGGGTCCCCCACGGTATTTGCGACATTAGCGCATCGAGTTGCCATTATGTACGCGTTGGGAAAATCGTGGAAATTACCGGGGCGGCAAGTCTGGATGATGCAGATGGTCTGCATCATCCCTACATCCAGGGATTGATTCGCGCCCTTCCTCGATTAACTGACGACCAAGCCATGGCCATCGGAATTCCCGGCACTCCGCCTGATCCCCGAGATTTTCCGAAAGGGTGCGCTTACGCCGATCGCTGTCCTCTACTAGTAAGAACATTTGTCGCAATACTCTCCCCGAATTAGAGCAGGTTCGATCATCCCTAATCGCATGCCATGTGGTTCAACAACAGAAGGCAAAAACGCATGGCCGTTAATATCAATACCGACATTTTGTTGCACGTTACCGATTTGGAAGTCCGGTTTCCGTCACCATCGCGGTACACCAAGGCGCGCTGGATCGTACCTGTCAATCACGTGTCCTTTGACCTCCGACGTCATGAGACTGTGGGTTTAGTCAGAGAGCCTGGCAGCGGCTAGACCACTGCCAGCAAAACTTTGGTCCGATTATTAAGACCGTGGGCTGGAAAAATTGTATATAAAGGGGAGGATGTCGCCAAGTAGACGGGGTCTAAGCTTCACCAATACCACAAATCGGCTCAATTAATTTTTCAACTCAACCGGATTGTCATCATTGCCCGAAAACGTAAAGACGCCGGGTGGGCTTTTGATCGGTCCCCAACGCGAATCCCTTGGATTGTTACGTCGGGGGAGACTTCATGACAGCAAATTGAATTGGCGCCAACACCCACCCCGCATTCCCCTGTTCTCACAAGATACTTCTACTCGGGGGTGGCTTCGGAGAAGAGTGCGACAGGCCGTGCGGGCGTCCATCCGGTGGAAATTATTCGGAGAATAACATTTTGCGTCAGGCACCCACCGCATTAGCAACCCCATACCTTGGTTATTCCGAGCTCCTACTCAAAGGAGCCCAAAAAGGATTTGCGGTACCATAAATGGGATTGAGATCATTCACACGCTGATTCACTTCGACGGCCGCTTCGGCATCCAGCACAAACGTCACTTGGGGATGCATTTGCAAAAAACTAGCGGGCATACTAGTTGAAACTTCGCCAGACAAAGCTTGTCTGACGGCTGCCGCCTTGTCCCGCCCAAATGCCATTAAAATAATGGATTTTGCCTGCAAAATTGACTGAATCCCCATGGTAATAGCTTCAGTAGGAACATCCTCGGGCCGGGCAAAAAACCGGGTATTGGCGACAATCGTATCCTCAGCCAGACGCACAACATGGGTCTTAGTTTGCAGTGCCTGGTCGGGCTCGTTAAATCCAATGTGGCCGTTATGGCCAATGCCTAAAATTTGCAAATCAATGGGATGCACCTCTAAAATTTTATCATACCGAGCGCACTCTGCGGCAAGATCCGATGCCTGTCCGTTCGGCACGAAAGTTTGATTTGGAGAAATATCGATATGCCCAAAGAAATGATCATGCATAAACCGACGATAACTTTGCGGATGGTCCGCTGACAAACCCACATACTCATCCAAATTCACGGTGGTCACGTGGGAAAACTGCAACCCTTGGTGATGAAATGCGACTAGTTGCCGATACAGTTGCACCGGTGTGGATCCAGTCGCTAATCCCAGCACAGGATGTTCCACAGCGGAAATTAACCCTTCAATTATGGCGGCCACATACACCGTGGCCAACTGTTCAGTCTCAAACGTACGCATCTTCACCATCATTGCACCTCTGAATTGTTCGGATTTTTATCGTGACCGTGTTGCGTA
>JAKAAL010000187.1 GCA_021802375.1 Bacillota bacterium
GTAAAGAACAGCCCTGCCGTGGGGCGAGATGGCAAAACTAATGATGCGGATGAGCGCCATGGTGCTGATGGCAATGTAAAATTTCCCCCGAGGCGTTTGTAGTTGATGGCCACCGCGAATCATAAGCCACGCAGCCAATATGGCATGAAGCCATATTCCTATGGCGGGCGCCCAGATATCGGAGACCATTTCACTAAAGCCAAGGGCCAGCAGATATAGCCAGGGTTCCCATTTGTCCCAACCCGTTTTATTCCTGAGCGGAGACGCGTGGCCTTGACCGATGGTGTTGCTGGAAATATTTGTCGAGATCATGGCACGATCGTATAGCGAATCCAGAGTGTTCGCAAGGGTTTAGTTGACCTTTCTGGGAAAAGTAGGAAACGGGCCGTCTCAGCGCGAGCTGGCCGATTGGCGGGTAAAGGCATTATGGTCTTCCAAGTGTGCTGTGCGGCCACATGGGCTTGGAGGGTTTGGGTAGGCGCGCCGTTAGCGACGAGCTCGACCTTGTAACTTCCGCGATGGGAACTAGGATTTTGAATTTCCACGATGAGCGGGTATCGTTCTCCGATGCTGACCTGAAAGGGGTAGCCGCTGAGCCGCTGATGGCGTCCCAGCACGGCGAAAGCAAGGTGCTGGGTTTTGAGATTAGGGGCCACGATCGCCCACGTGAGCACGCCTAGGCCAACCACCAGACTTCCTAAATAAAGTGCGATCTTACCACTAGGATAGACGGGAGGTGGACTTTGGATGCCGCTGGCGCTTCGCCGTATAAGCCCTGAAATTCCCATCAGCAGGCAAACGAGACTCACGGCCAACACCAGATGGGGGGCATCCAAGCGGAGTTTGGCCAGACTTAAGAACAGAGCCAAAAGGGGAATCCAGACCACACTCAGGACCAAACTTAGTCCCGTTCGCTCGATCCCGTCTAAACTCTTGGGGCTCGGAAAGAGCACCAATGTTGACAGATACCCTGGCACAAATAGTCCGATAGCCAATCCTAAACCGAGTCTCACGGCGTTGCTTTGGTGGGGAAAGAAAAAAATACTGGCCGTAAGCGCAAAGACGAGTAAGAAGCTAATCCAAACATCGTATACCACGCTAAGTTTTAGAGGATGAACCGACGGTTCCCCTTGGGTGTCGGCCGGCATCAGTTCGGGGGGGATGGACACCAAGCATCGGTTCCTTTCATGTGCCAGGGATGAGCTGTCACGCAAAACCCAAATCCTTGGCAATTATTGCTATATAATATACCATGATTCGCCATGGAGGGGGATGCAGTGGTAACAAGCTGGCTGGTTATACCCTGGATCGCGGTTTTGCGACGTGCCCTGTGCTAATCGACATTCTACGAGAGTTATTAGGATTTGTTTTGCCTCCAGCCAACTTTCTCGTTCTGGGTGTGCTGGTCGTTTGCTATGCTCTTCGGTATCGCCGGCGATGGCCGCTTGTTATAGGCCTCTTTCTTGCCTGGGTCATGATGACGCCATGGTTAGGAATGGTTATGGTGCACGGGCTGGAATATGCGATTTCGCGACCGAAGCATCTCAAGGGGGATGTTTTAGTGGTGCTGGGCGAAGGATCGGTGGCCAATACCCCGCAAAGTCGCGGCAGCGGATCGCTTTCCGGTTCTATGGCCAATGAGTTTCTTACCGCGGTTCGGCTTGAACGTATGACTCACCTGCCCATCCTCGTTTCCGGCGGCAAAGGTTCCTTTGGCGATGGCAACGAAGCATTGATTGGTCGAAGTGTGTTGCGCGGACTAGGCATCGACCACGTCTACGTGGACGCCAAAAGTCAGACGACCTATCAAAATGCCGCGGACTCTGCCCGAATCTTGCGTGCCCATCACTGGCACCGACCTATTTTGGTGGTTTCGGCCTTTCATATGCTGCAGGCCTGGGAGGACTTTCTGTACGAGGGAATCCATGTCATTCCCTATCCTACCGGCTATCAAACCCCGAAGACGCTCCGGTGGTCCCCCGTCGATCTGCTACCATCCACCTCGGGTCTGGACATGACCGCAGAAGCCCTTCAAGAATATTTGAGTATCGCCGTCTACCGCCTAGGCATCAAACGTTGAAGGCCATGCCAGGGCGCGGGGCCGTTGGCTGGAAAAGGTGCCTAACGTTAGCCTCCGGAGGAGTGGGGAACTCGGGCACGGAGAATTCGGCGAGCAATGGTGGATGTGCTTAAGCCAAACTGTTCGCTGAGAGTCTGCAAGGTGAAGCCTTGCTGGCGCTTTTTCCACAGAAGCGCGTCGAGCTCGTTCAGATCATGCGTCGGCTTTTCCTGAGCGGTGACAATAGAGGTTCCCGGTCTTGCACTGCTCAATCCCGCTTCGCTCCATGCGTCGGCCCAGGATCCGAACAGTTTGCGAATAGTGTGCGAAGAGGGTTTTTGGCCGCTGGCGTCCCAGTATTGTGCGGAGACGTACTCGCCATACTGACGAAATGCTTCAATGACGGTGTCTCGGGTGACGGTGGCCCGTGTTGCTGGATAGGATACTCCTGCTTCTGCCCACGCCCCTTTCCAGGAACCAAAGAGTTTGCGAATGGTGCGCGACGTGGGGCCCGTATGCAGACTATCCCATTGTCGTGCGGTGCAATACCTGCCGTACTCTTTAAATTTGTGAACAATCTGCTCTCGACTCCAATGAGTTTTAGCCGGTGTCGGAGTGATCCCGGCGGCTTTCCAAGCATTGCTCCAACTGCCAAAGTGGTTTCGGACGGTTTGAGCCACGGGCCGGTATCCCATTTGGTCCCAATGGGTTTCGCTGCAATAGCTGCCAACTTCCAAGAGGCGTGCTAAGATGCGCTCTTTCGGTGAGGCAGGAGGGGCCCACAGGCCAGCAGCCTCCCAAGCCTCTTGCCAAGTACCAAAGATCTTTCGAATGGAAGGGGCGCTAGGAATGCGATGATTAGTACTCCACGTCCGCTCGGATTCAAAATGTCCTACTGTTTTTAATGCCTCCACCACCAAATCACGCGTTACGATGCGGTCTTTAGGCGCCAATCGGTGAGGAACATCATAGCCCGCGGCTTGCCACGCGGCATGCCAGCTTCCAAAGAAATGAATAATGGTATAGAAATGCGGAGAGTGCCGATCTCGCATCCATTGGTACGAGGTGCAGTACCCATGTTCCTGATAGACCTTCTGTAATACGGCAATGATGGCTTCGCGGTTCCAACGGGTCATCCGTCTCACTCCTTTGATGTTTCGCTCGCGGCGACCTCGGCATCATCAGATATCGCGGGGGTTGATTACCTGAAGATATGGTTTTTCGGAGAACCAGTGCGCGAACTCCCGACCACACAAATATGACTGTGTGGTAACCATCCCACTTGGAACCGGCCAAATATAGGGGGGATATCCCCCTATAGGTTGCGTTCGAATATGTGCTGTCTCGCGTCCTCGCGGAAGATGTGCGAACGTTCCTAGGACATGCTTGCAGGGTTCAGCATATTTTGGGGCCGATAAAGAGGGAACTTGGCGTGGCGGACGAATGATCTTGATCGTTGTTCATTGGTCGCTTGGGTTTTTAGCAATCTTTCACGATATGTTTTTTCGGTTTAGCTGGAACGTGTGGGGTAGCCCCCGGGTCTTTATATCGTCGACGTCGAGCGCCAAGGGGGATGTTAGCTGGAGGCTTTAGGTTTTAGTTCCCAAAGGTGAAAATTCCGACCTCGGCTGGAATCAGGCCAAGACCCCAACCGCCAAGGGAACGCTAGCCGAAGGGAACCCACAAAGTAGGCAAATGACCATCAATCCCCAGATGACAGGGCGCAACGGCGAAGTAGGGGGATGGCCCGCCTCGATTCGCGTACCAAGGTGTGGCACGTTACCCAAGGATTATATTCTAGGAGGAATTAGCAGTGACCCAAGGCCAAATCTCCGACGCCATTTATCAACTACGGCACGAGTTACATCTTCTTGCGGAGATTCATGGATGCAATTTGACTCATCCAGAAGTCCTGCGCAAATCTAGACAGGTGGATCGATTGATTGTTCTTTGGCAGCGCTACCACCAACAGTTGCGATCGGATCCGCGTCCGGCTGCCGATCGAGGCCTCGATGCCATGGCCAAGGTAGCAGGTCTGTCTTTCTAGGCAACGCAAGCGGTATAATGGGGCCAAGCATATCCAGAGTAAGAAAATAAGAGGGCCCGTATGCGATGCGTCTGGTTGGGTTTGTGGTAGGAATGATGGGAGTTCTAGCGGCGGGCTTTGCCGCAGTGGTCATGACGATGGTTACCAGCGTGACCGGACATGCGCCGGTGACCCTGGTTATTAGCGTCTGGCTATCCGTCGCATTGGCTGTAGCAGGAGTGATCTTTTCCTGGTGGCTCCCTAGAGTCGCAGCGATTAGTCTGGTTGTGGTGGCCTGGTGGATGGTCATCGCGCTTCGCTATGTGGCGATGCCAGCAGGCGTACTGCTGGCAATTTCTGCGGGTCTGGTCTGGTTTGAACATAGGCGTTCTTCCCGGGCGCAAACGTAAGCTATATCCTGGCCTTAGCCGCGCGGCCCACACGTTGTGGTTCCTGGATAGTTGTTGAGCCGTCGGTCGCTAACTCGTCTTGCTTTCGCCGTGGGCTTCCGCGGATTCTAATATTTTCGGCCATAGTTGTGGATCTGCAGCAAGTAGGGCCTTAAACCGTTTAAGGTCGATATTGCAAAAGGCCTGAGGGCCAAAGTTGGCCAGCATCCAACCGGCACATTCAATCCAGCCGTCCCGTTTCCATTGTTCTTTGTAGTGCGCGATTTCGGTGCTTACTTCTTCGTGTTCGGCAACTAAACTTTGCAGGTATTGAGACAGGGACATTTTGCGATCGCGCGCCTCTCCCTTGATGCGATCATGCACGTGCTGCGGCACCCGAGTTTGCAATACGGGGTTATCGTGCTCGTAGCGGAGTTTTCGTGGCTCCCGTTCCTTGGTCATCGACATCGTTCCCTCCTGCCAGCGCTGTTTAGCGGTCAAACCCCATGGCTGAAACAAGCGTATATCAGGGAGGCGTGGATGGCAAGATGATCTAACCTAAACGCCGCTTGGGGCGGCCGTCAAAAGCCCCAAGGGTGGGATTTTTATGTCGTCAAACCACGAACCCATTTAGACGCGTCGTTTCCCAACGCTTTCGAGCGGGCCAGCGAAGCGTCAGCGCCGACCGTGGCCCCTCTCCCTTCAACGCCTCTGCTGGGGTTATCGCCAGGTGATGACGGATCGAATCGCGCGGCATTGTCTTTGCGCTTGAGGCAGGAATTCACTTTGTTGGTGTCGAAAGAAGTCGCAACCAAGCGCTTCAAGCGCTGTTGCTACAGGTAGCAACAAAGGACGAACAAGAAAGAAAGGAACCGTGGTGATGGCAATGACGTCGAGAGAATTGGCGGAACGACTCGCGCGGGTCATCGGACAATTGCCTGCTCAAGACTTGGTTGACTTGGCCCCAAAACTTGGCCAGCGCCCCTTAGATGCAACCCTGCCAGCGGTGCTCCGCTATCAGACATGGCAAGCCGTTGATGAGGCGCGAAGCAACCGAGAACAACTGTTGGCGCTGGCCAATCCCATTTTGGCGAGGGTCATCGGTTGGAACGGCGCCCCCTTGCTAACGGTCGAAGACGTGAGTGCTTAGGTAGCATGCAAGCGGGGCCTCTTTTCAGGTTGTGTGGGCGGACACACCTCCCCGGGGTCATCTCAGCATGCACTTGGCCGACCGAGGAGAGGTTTTGGTCGGACTCTAACGAAGCGCGTGGGCATGTCATGCGGCACTGTGCCGGGTGGCTTCCGGTTCAAAACTCCCCGCATTCGACATCACGAACTAGGGAGCTAGGCTTGAAGGGGTTCTTTAGGATTTTTGACGACCACCTGGGCCTTCCCGTTGGTCTTCGCTTGGTACAAACCAAGATCGGCGTGACGGGCCAGTTCCCATGCTCTGGGGGAACTATCCAGAGAAGGGGTGTCACTAGCGATACCAGCGGAAAAACCAAAGCCCACCAGTTGCTCCACGGGTAGAGTTCGGCACACCTCTAATACTCGAAGGGCAGCGGCGCGAGCGTCATCGCCACTAGCACCGACCATTAGCCAGCCAAACTCTTCCCCGCCGAGGCGGCCGACGATGTCGTCGGCTCGGGCATGCTCGCGCAAAACTGTGCCGAAAGTTTGCAGTAAAACGTCCCCGACGGCATGGCCATAGGTGTCATTAACTTGCTTGAAGTCGTCCAAGTCCAAAAAGATAAACGAGATCGCTGCGTTGTTTGACGCGGCGTGCACGATGCTTTCCTCCGCCCTCTCCCAGAAAGCTCCGGGTCGTAGGAGGTCGGTCAAGTCATCGTAGTCGGCGAGACGGCGCAAGGGGGCTAACAAATATCGCGTGACCATTTGGTGGGCAATCACCGCCAAGATGGCAGTTAATAGGAGTTCTAAAGCGATCGCCCGGTATAAAATGATGCGTGGACGCAAATCCTGGGTGCCCCAGGTGTTTGCCGCCCATAATCCAACCAGCGTGGTACCACTTGCAAAACCTATGAGGAGCAATACTAACCAGTGCTGAATCATCCGCGGCGTTTTCCGCGGATCCGGACGCCCCCGGCGTCGGTCTTGATCGGACCGGTTATAATGCTCCATGGTGCGCCTTACCACGCTCCTTTAAGGGAATCCCACGCGGATCGAGAAAATGATAGCGTTTGACAGCATGATGTGGACAGCTCATAAAAATTCTCGTAACCCGGCGAAACTACTAGCGTCCTTCGCCACTCTTTTTAGCCTTCGTCCCATTTAGGCTATGCTAGCACGAACTATCCACCGAGTCACGAGGGTTATGCTATTTAACGCCCTAGCGCTTCCTCCGCTAGAGGCGATTTTGCTCGCGTGCGTCGTCTGCGCGTGGAAATAAATTTTTCTTGACCAAATCGCCTCTAAAATGTATGGTCAGGATTATCGATATAGATTGACTTCTTATCCAGAGTGGTGGAGGGACTGGCCCGATGAAGCCCGGCAACCCCAGCCAGATCGTGGGGTGCCAAATCCGGAAGAACCAAGGGGTTCTTCGAGATGAGAAGAGAGCCACGTTTGGCGCCTCTTCGACATGGGGCTTTTTTTTTGTGCATCTCGGTCAATAACGCGACAAGGACACCGCAAAAGGCAGGGGGAGACAGGATGAAAATAGCTGTGCAAGGGTCGTATCCCAAGATTCCGTCGGGTGCTGGTGCAAGTGTGCGAACTCAGATCCAGCGTTTCGACCGCGGAGTGGGAAGTCCCACCGATTTGGACCAAACTTACCGTGAAGCCACTCGACGGGTATTGAACTTGGCCGCTGAAGTGGGCTTAGATCTGACCACCGACGGGCAGATTCGATGGAACGACCTGTTTGATCCCATCGTAAGAGATGTAGACA
>JAKAAL010000188.1 GCA_021802375.1 Bacillota bacterium
CGATCTGGGGATGAGGTGCGGCGCATCCTCAAGCGCGAGGCCCTGGGATTCGGCACGACTGAGACATTGCAGGAACTAGCCAAGCGAGTCCCTTCGCGCGATCTCGGGCTGGCGATCATGGCCATTACCATCCAGCGGGAAGTGGGCGGAAGCTTGGCGGACGTTCTGGAAAACATTACCCACACGATTGTTGAGCGCCAACGGCTTAAGGCGGAGATTCGCGTGCTGTCTGCCCAAGGCCGATACAGCGGGTGGCTTTTAACCTTTCTACCCTTCGCTCTGGGTCTCTTGATTTGGTTCACGGATCCTGGCTACATGGGGCAGTTGCTGGACACGCATACCGGGTGGGCGATGTTGGGAGGAGCGGTGGTCTCGGTCAGCATTGGCGGGGTTGCCATCCATCGCATCGTGCAAGGGCCGGAAATGTAACACTAGCGGGAAACGAAGGGAGGACATGGATGGAGGTCATTTATCTTTCCGCGGGACTGGTGGCGATTGCGCTCGTGGGATTGCAGCGTTGGGCGATGGAACGACGCACGGCTCGATGGCAGCAGGTGATGAGCATGCGACTTTCTGGCTACATGCCTCTGGATAGCGAGGATGCGACGGACGAGTTGGCCGCTCCGTATGTTCAACGCGTGATAATTCCCAAGCTCAGCGCTTTTCGGACCAACCTGGCGCGTCGCATTACGCCAGCCAACTTTCATCGTGACATGGACCAGAAGCTGCGGCTGGCAGGGGTTCGCCAGACAGCCGAAGTGTATTTTTTGACACGGATCGCCTCAGCAGTGGCGGCGCTCTTGGTGGTGGGAGTAGGCGCCTGGCTCCTGCCGGGGGTGACCCGTGAAGAGCGCCTCTTGGCCCCGATTGTGGTTGCCCTCCTGGTGTTTGTCTACCCCGGCATTCATCTCAACACTAAAGTTCAGCAGAGTTTGGCGGAGATTGATAAAAGCCTTCCCGAAGTGTTTGACCTGTTGAGCGTGAGCGTTGAGGCCGGGCTCGCTTTTGATGGTGCGCTCCGCCAAGTGGTTGCCAATGTGGATGGGCCCGTGCGCGATGAGTTCCACCGCGTGTTGGCCGACATGCAATTGGGCATACCGCGTGCGGAGGCCTTGGCGTCCCTTGCCAAACGGACCGAGTCGCAACCCTTGAAACGCTTCGCTGCCCTGGTGGCGCAGTCCGACCGCACCGGCAGCAGCATCAGCGCCGCCTTGAAGATACAAGCCAAGGACATTAAGGAATATCGTGCGTCCAAGGCGCGTGAGAAGGCGGCCTCCATTCCCATCAAAATCATCTTTCCAATGGTGTCGTTTATTTTCCCGGCCATGTTTGTCATCATCCTGGGGCCGGCTGTCATCTCGGTGATGAAATTATTTCATTTATAGAAATGGGGTGAGGAGGCTGTACATCACCGTCAAAAGCCATAGTGGGGCAATCTTGGGAGATCGCATTACGGTGGCCGATAATCCCTGGCGTCGATTTCGGGGGCTCATGGGCACACGCGAACTGCCTCAGGGGTGCGGGATGCTGTTCCCGCGGACAAACGCTGTCCACGGGTTCTTCATGCGGTATCCGATTCGGTTGGTCTATCTCGATAGTCAACGACAGATAGTATCCGTGGCGTTGTTGAAGCCATGGAGGATTGGACCCATAATCGCCAAAGCGCGATTCGTTCTGGAATTGCCGACTGCGGTGCCGGAGTCTGAACTCCCCGTGGGCGAGAGTTTGTCGTGGTCTTAGCGGTTAGGAGATGGCGCGATCGCGCCAGATGCGCCATAGGCGGGTGCCATCGTTGGGGAAGAGGCCCCAGGGAATCACATTCAACATCCATTGCAATCCTAAGAGAAGCAGGAACCAGCGCGTATCGGCGGTCCAAATGAGGTTCGCGATCGCCACGACAATCCCTTCGGCCAGGGGGCCGGCGATGAGCGTCCAGGCAATCTGCCGTAGGGACAGGGATTTGACAGAGAGGCGCACTCCCAGCATGTAGCCGCGAAATTCGATGCCCAGCCATCGGCCGCCAAGAAATCGGGTAATCAGCACGTGGCCCGTTTCGTGGGCCAAGACCATCGAAACGGCGACGATGAGCAACGGGAGCAACATCTCCAACCCCTCCTTCCCGACGCATTATACCAATTGTTTACAATTCGCACAGGGGCGATTTTCCAACCTCACCCCACACCCTAGCCTATCACACCTTGCCCCTGGCCGGTCGCAGACGGAACATTTTGCCGTCGCTAGCATGGACTCTAGATGGCAGGAATGAGGTTCTGCGCCGGTTCTGCGGGGCGGGCGCACCGGCCAGCAGCCCTCGGTGGTCCAAACCCATTGGGGTGGAGGCTCCCGTGTCTCGATGGCCCCAACCCGATTTCGTGCCGATCTCAACTATCGGTTGAGTAGGTACAGTGCGTCCCGTAGGAGGTACCGAGCCGCCTGCGGGTGGATGTGTGACCCGGTCTATACAATCACCCTGTGAACAAAGATTCTCAGCGCGTTCGCGTGCAACAGCAACAGGAGAAGCCGCGATAGGCTGGCTGGCGTGATGTCGCCCAGGCGGGTGAACTGCGCCTCCAGCCCTTCCAAGGATGCCATGACGCCTGCCACAAGCGGGACCCACAGCGTGAGTCGGCGCGTTGTAACCGCCATGATTTTCTTAATCCCTTCTGTGATCGTAATTTCCCCCCTTCTTCCTCCTGTCAGTCTCGAAGTACCGGCCTCTTCGAGGTTATGGAAAATCATTCCTGACATATGATGGGAAAATCATCGGCGACGCTGGCCCCGAAAGGGCAACAACCAACCTAGCGTCCAGGGTGCATTTCGCATTGGCGCGAAGTGCTTTTCTGGGACCAGGGCGGAACGTCGCCCTTGGAAGGGAGGGCTGGGTTAACGCATAGGCCGCCGAGATCTTGTAAAATATGGGAAGGATGTATCCGGACTAGAGGAAAGGGTGAGTGGATGGAATACGTACGCTTGGGCCATACCGGTCTTGAGGTTTCCCGCATTTGTCTTGGGTGCATGAGCTATGGGGTGCCGGAACGGGGTAATCACCAATGGGTGCTGAATGAAGAGGAGAGTCGGCCGTTCATCAAGAAGGCGCTCGACATGGGTATCAACTTCTTCGATACGGCGAATGTCTATTCGGATGGCACCAGCGAAGAAATCGTGGGGCGCGCCCTTCGTGACTTCACCCGTCGGGAGGAGGTCGTCATCGCGACCAAGGTGCATGGCCGCATGCGGCCCGGGCCCAACGGCGCAGGGCTCTCCCGGAAGGCGATTTTAGCGGAGATTGACCAGAGTCTCAGCCGCCTCGGGACCGATTACGTGGACCTCTATCAAATACATCGTTGGGATTATGAGACCCCAATTGAAGAGACGCTGGAAGCGCTCAACGATGTGGTGAAGTCCGGCAAGGCGCGCTACATCGGAGCGTCATCCATGCATGCCTGGCAGTTCATGCAGGCATTGGCGCTGCAGGAGAAGCACGGGTGGGCGCGATTTGTCTCCATGCAGGACTACCTCAACTTGCTGTACCGCGAGGAAGAGCGTGAGATGTTGCCGCTGTGTGAGTCCCAGGGAGTCGGGGTGATTCCTTGGAGCCCGCTGGCGCGTGGGCGGTTGACCCGGCCATGGAATCAAACCACCACGCGGGCGGAGCTTGACCAATTTGGCAAAACACTCTACAACGCCATGGAGGAGGCCGACCGAGCGGTGGTTGGACGGGTGGCCGAGGTGGCCGAGGAGCGTGGCCTGCCCATGGCGCGCGTCGCCTTGGCATGGGTCCTGCAGAAGTCTCCCGTCACGGCGCCCATCATCGGTGCGACCAAACTGGAGCACATGGATGATGCAGTGGCAGCCTTGGAGGTGCGCCTGACACCCGAGGAAATCAAACGGCTTGAGGAGCCGTATGTGCCCCATCCGGTGTTGGGGTTCCGGTAGTTTCGGGCCTCGTGTTGGAGGATACCAATATCAGCGGCATGGCGGGCGCCATGCCGCTTGCTTGAAGAGCTTTGTGCCTTCGCGCAGGGGTTCAGGGCATCTCTTCACGATCTTTGGTTCGCTCGAAAGCCAAGGCGCAATAAACCGTGGCTCCTTGACCTCGGCGGGATAATCGCCGCCGGGGGCGATTTAGATAAAGAGGGTGACTTGATCCCCGTGGGGATTCACCCAGATTTTCACGACCGGGTATGTCTGGCCGGGCTCCTCCACAAACTCTACGGACAGGTCGCCGGCGGCGTATGATTCGTGTATGCGCCGGATTTCCTCAGGCGGTTGATTGATGAGGTCAATGCTCCGTCCCATGCCCGGAAGGGCGATGCCCACAAAAAAGCGCTTGGAAACTTGTAGAACAGCCAATGTCTGCGACCTCCTTGCGTCCTTTAGATACTATCACGAATGGACGGCTGGAGCCCAACGCCGCCGCCGGTTCCCCTCTCTCTGGATATAAATGTCAAACCCATACGCGAAATTTATCGAAATTTGTCGATGAGCGCGGCAGGACTTTTAGTATTTTTCACGAATATCTGCTAATTATCACGAGGAGGGATTAGTTAATGGGTAAGCGTCTCGCTATGCTCGGGATGGTGGGGGTGAGCGCCGCAGCATTGGCAGGATGCGGCTCGTCGCCCGCTACGACATCCACTGGGACAAGTTCCACGGGCGGAACGGTGGTTGTGGCGCTGGCGCCGGACAGTCCACCGAACTGGTTTGTGCCTGTCTTCAGCGCCGCGGCGTACATTGAAATCAACGCGCAAATCCAGTTTCTGATGTATCGGCCGTTGGTCTATCTCAACAAGGAGAGCCAGGTGGACTACTCTCGTTCGCTGGCCAAGAACATTGCGGTAAGCAACAATGGCACCACCTATACCATTACGTTGAATCCCAAGTACCGGTGGTCCAACGGGAAGCCTGTGACGGCGCAAGACGTCGTCTTTACCTGGGACCTGATTCGCGATGCGACGCAACCGAATGCGCCGTGGACTTATGGGGCGGCCGGCAGTGGCGGCGTGCCCAGCGATTGGAAGAGTGTCACCGCGCAGGGCAGCAACACGGTCGTGGTCACGGTCGACAAGCCGGTGAACCCAACCTGGTTCATCCACAACGGGCTTAGCCAAATCAGCCCGATTCCCAAGGCGAGTTGGGACAAGTATCCCAACAACCCTGTCCAGGAGCTGCGCTTCATTCAATCGGTGGCCAATTCGCCCTCCAACCCAGTCTATAAAGTTGTGGACGGACCCTTCCAGTTCAAGAGCTGGCAGGCCAACAACTACTGGGAACTGGTGCCAAACCCGAACTACGGCGGGCACAAGGCTTCCATCAGCAAGTTGATTTTCCAGTATGAGACGTCATCGGCCAACGAATTTGTCGGACTCCGCAATGGAACGGTGAGTGTGGGATACCTTCCGCCCTCGATGTATCAAGCGCGGCACAACTTGCCCAATGACGTGCTGTCATCCACCTATCTCTTCGGCATGAACTACATCGTGCCCAACGTCAATCCGAACGCTCCTGGCGGCATGGGGAAAGTATTTTCCAATCTGTACGTGCGGCAGGCGCTGGAGATGGGCATTGACCAGCAAGGCATCATTTCCACCCTGTACCACGGCGCCGGCGTTGCGACGGACGGACCGATCCCGAGCCAACCGCCGACCATTTACACGGACCCCAAGTTGAAGAAGACGCCGTATCCGTTTAATCCCGCGGCGGGGAAGAAGCTGCTGGAGTCGCACGGCTGGACCGACGTAAACGGGGTCATGACCAAGAACGGTCAGAAGCTGGCCTTTACCATGATCTACGCCGCCGGCAGCACCACCGAAACGCACATGGTGGAATTGATTAAGAACGACTGGGCGCAAGAAGGCGTTCAGGTGACACTGCAGCAGATGCCCATCAATGAAGTGTTGGCGACCACCGCGCAGTCGGACGCCACTAAGTGGCAGATGGGCTATTGGGGCGCTGGCTGGACCTATCAGCTGGACTACTACCCCTCGGGCGGAAACTTGTTCGCGACGGGTGCAGGAGAAAATGTGGGCGGCTACAACAACGCGACACTGGACCAGCTCATTCAAAACACCTACATGCCCGGTACGGAGAGCCAGATTCAAGCGCGCATGGATGCGTACCAGGAATTTATGGCACAGCATCTGCCGGTTCTCTGGGTTCCGTGGTTCCCCATGGGCTACGCCCGCATGATTGGGTTCGACGTGCACTCCAAGAGTGTGCACGGGACGGTCAGCACGTTTAACCCGGTGACCGACTTCCTGTACGCCAACTACTGGACCGTCAGCCAATAGCGGATGGTCTCATGGAATTCGAGATAAGGAGAGTCGAACGCGATGGATGGACAGACACGCATCATCACCCTCAAGAACGGCTATCACGTCTGGACACGGCAAGTGGGAACAGGGGCCATTCCGGTATTGTTGCTCCATGGCGGTCCGGGGGCGACGCACGAGTACATGGAGGCTTTGGCCGAATACTTGCCGCTGGATCGCGTTCGGCTCTACTTCTATGACCAGTTGGGATCCTATCACTCGGATCAACCGACTGATGCGGGGTTATGGACGATCGAGCGGTTCCGGGACGAAGTCAATGAGGTGCGCCAGGTGCTGGGCTTGGAGCGTTTCATACTCTTTGGGCAATCCTGGGGCGGTCTCTTGGCGATTGAATATGCGCTTCATTATCCTGAACAACTGATGGGCGTCGTGATTTCCAACATGGTGGCAAGCATTCAGGCCTATGTGCGGCATCTCAATGCACTGCGCGCCGAGCTTCCGGTGTCCATGCAGGAGGAAATGACCGAGTACGAGGCAGCCGAACAGTTTACCCACCCCCGCTACTTGGAAATCATGGATGTCCTGTACCGCCGCCATCTGTGCCGGCTGGACGCATGGCCAGCGGCGGTGTCCCGCTCGCTCGCGCGCATCAATATGGATGTGTACGGCACCATGCAGGGGCCCAACGAGTTCTTGGTCACGGGAACCTTCAAAGACTGGGACCGGTGGGACGATCTCGCATCCATTCAAGTGCCGGCATTGCTCATGGTCGGGGCGCACGACACCATGGATCCTGCGGACGTTATCGAGATGGGGCGACGGATTCCTGGATCGGAAACGGTAGTGTGCCCGGATGGCAGTCACATTGCCATGTGGGATGATCCCGGGCATTACTTCCCCCCGCTGGAAGCATTTATTATCCGGCGGGCCGAAGCAGAAGCCTAGATTCCGCTTAAAACGGTTTCCCGCGTCCGCTGACGCGGAAGCGGCACCAGTTTAAAGACAACTCTAGCCTGATCGGACCGCACTTGACGATAGATGTCGAAACGCGGGTATGATACGATCACGGCTAGAGTTTGTCTTTGATCGGGA
>JAKAAL010000189.1 GCA_021802375.1 Bacillota bacterium
ACCATGGTGTCGGAAGGGCAGGACCCAGGACCGAACCGATTTACCGCTAGTTCCTTTGTAGAACGTAACTGGTCGACTTCGTCCGTCGTTATTTAAGAGGATGAGTTAGACGTCTTGAAAATTCCTGCGGAGGAGGGATTACGATAAGTCAACACATATTAATTGCTTCGGGTGTGACTCTCGGCATGCTGGTGCTATCGGGATGTGGGGCCGCAGGCCCTCTGGCCACGCCTTCAGCCCCGCAGAGTCACACCCCTGTTTCACAGTCTCTCGAGACCCATAGCCCATCTCGACGTGCGACGGTTAAGGCCTTTGCTGGTACAGCGCATCTGGTGCCGCATCTCTCGATTCCTTTACCGGCCCCCTATCATAAGGCGCAGATTCTTTATGGCTGGGTCGGGCATCTTCACGGCAAGCCGTTCACGCTGGCGATGTGGAATGCGCGCCTAGCTCAAGGGTTTACCCTGTTTTATAATCATAAGATTATTTCGGAAGCGCCAGGTATCGTCGACATCTTCTGTTTTACCGGGAATTGGTTTTTGTGGCAAGTCGGGGCTATGGCGGAAGGGGGGGGGCGATGAATATGGTGACCGGACAAGTGTTGAATCCCAACTTTTCGACTCAACAAGGACGTAAATGGAAACAACTCTGCCCGGTATCTCCCCAAAACGTCACCTATGTGCTAGGATTGCCGCAACGTTATCCGTTTCCCTGATCTGAAGAGGAGAATATTAACGAGTATCTTCTCCTTCACTGCCCGGGAGATCATCGAAGGACGTCTGATTGGACTCTACCCTCACTGGCTCTCTCATCTGCACGACACCCTGTTATGGATACGAAGTCATGACCGGATGGCGTCCCCTGCCGTACTCCAGGCAGCACACTTGTTACTGGGAAGACCCTCTAATTGCGGGACGGCCAGGTCAAGCATGATCTTCGAATTCCCTATGGCGCGCAAGTCTAGATCTGAAAACCTGTAGTGACCATCCGGGGCATAAAAGACCGCATCGCACTGCGCCCAACTATCTTAACCCTATAATTTGTCCCAAGCACATGCTCCATAGGCGTCAGCGTGTTGCCATCGTGACGCTTATCGACCTACTCTGGCCCCCCCATTTATACTGGTGTCCAAAGGGAGTCATAAAAACGACCGACCCTCGGAAGGACTGTGATGCGATGATACGAGACGTTGCACTGTGCGAAGTCGCCCATTGGGTTAGAATCCTATCGGAAGCTTATCCCGGACCCGATAGACCGCCACCGGAAGGCGTTCAACTCGGGGACCGTATCCGAAAAACCCAATAAGGTCCCGATGCGCTATTGTTCATCTTTATGACAATCGCCCCGATTACGACCATCCAAAACGATCAGTTCCGGGACGTGGCCGATTTCGTTGTGTTAGTGGGAGTTAAACCACCAGTAGTTCGCGGCTAGCAAATCCGATACCGGGTTGTAGGTACGATGCGTTCCATGCAACGTAGCAATATGGGCGGCCAGTCCGCCGGGCCAAGGAGTCCACAATACCGGTAGATGTTGTGCCGCAAATGCCTCGTAGCGATATAAGGCGTGGAGCGTACTGTGAGTATTGCCGGGTGCATAACTTTGGGCAATTAGCTGATCCATCTGCGAGTTGTTATAACCGCCCTTGTTAACCGGTGCTCCGGTCGCAAAGAGTCCGCCTCCGGTAGGATAAAAGTCTGGCTGATATGTCCATCCACCACCCAGTGCCATAGCCCAAGCACTAGGATTTTTCACAGTCACCTCGGAAAAGAACGTGGATGCGGGTAACGGCTCTAGTGTTACCTGTACACCTTCTTGAGCCCAGTTGCTCTTGATCAGTTGGGCCATATCGGCCAACGTCTTATTACTCGAGATATAGGTTACCGGGAAATCCAACTTTTGTCCGTTCTTTGTCATCACGCCATTCTGTAGCGTCCATCCATGCTGGAGCAGGAGCGCCTTCCCTGCCTTCGGGTTAAAGGGATAGAGGTTTGGTGGCAACGCCTTGTCGTAGAACACTGTAGGAGGCTGGCTGGCAATTGGGCCGCTTTCGACAACACCCACACCGTGATATAGCGATTGGACGATGCCCTGTTGATCGATGCCTTCTTGGAGCGCTTGGCGCACATACAACTGCTTTAAGATTGGCCCAATCCCATTAGGGGCCCTGGAACTGAAATTAGGATGAATGAACCCAAAACCGAAGGCATATTCTTGATTCACCACATCGTGACTCAAGAGACTCTTGGAATCGATGAGTGTCGTGGGCACGTACCCCACATCAACTTGGCCGGTTTTTAAGCCTGTAAATTCTGCTGAGGATTGGGTTTCATACTGGAACACGAGTTGGTTAAGATACGCCTTATGCCCACTATACCGAGCATTTCGTGAAAATTTCCAATAGGCATTGGGTGAAAAACCACTGGGTTTAAACGGCCCATCCACCACCTGATACACCGAGCTGGTGGGGCTATTTGCCACCGACTGGATGAACTGCAGTTCCGCCGTCATGTTCTGCGGATGCTTGTCCCAAATTGCTTTCGGCACCGGCGAAATCTGGGCCAAGGCGTTGTGCTCGAACCAATTTTGGTTCGACGCCTTATTCAGCGTAATTATGATGGTGTGTTTTCCACTCGCTACAAACGATGAAACGCGACTCGGAACACCTCCGAAACCCGCGCCGGCAAATCCCCACGGCGAGTTGGACTGACTGGCTCCCTTCATCACGTTCCAAGTAAATACCACGTCGGCAGCAGTCACCGAATGTCCATTCGACCAGTGCCATTTCGGATTTAACCGCAACACATACCGGGTACCTTGGGTATTCGCCGTAACCTTGGAGACGAGGGATCGCCCATAATTAATCCCATCCGTCGAGGTGATGTCTAATAATGGCTTATACATCAACGCTTCGACCTGCATATTAATGTCAGTATCCGCCTGTAATGGGAGCATCGGGAAAAACCAACTTGGCCCAAGATCGACGGGAGTCGCAACGACGGCCGTCCCTCCATAACGACCTTTGCTGGACGCTAGAGGTGCCTTAGTGCCGCATCCGGCCATCGTCAACGTTGTGACGCCGAGCACCACAATGATCGGGATCCGTGCTTGTTTCATGGGATATCCCACTCCTCTCTTTACGAAAAAGACCGCCCGACACCGCCTCCGTGAATAAGTTGTGACCTCAAAAATTATTTATCCTAGAAAGATCATATCAACACGTAAGCAGATCCTCAATGTAGGAAGAAGCGCATCTCCCCATAATAGCCAGACTAACCATGGTAGATTGACACGGGACGGCGGCATGCACCCCTTCCGTCCCAGATGGGTTACAGTGTCGCCAAATCCAATTTTTGTGCCACAAAGTGTCCCATGCCTTTACCATCGGCATAACATGGCCTGGTCACTTGACCTCTTAATGGTAGAGACCTAAGGCTTTATACACGATATCCAGCCGAAGATGCCCCCGGACCATCGTGGCCAGTCGATCGTAGGCTTGTTCGCGAATCGCCTCTATAGAAGCCACCGCCGTAGGGTGCTCTGTCAGGCCAACGGTGTGCCGTATTCGATTGAGCCATCGTTCACGAAACCCCGGATTGTCGAGGATCCCATGCAGATAGGTACCCGCCACCTTCCCATCCGCGGTTACTGAACCCTCGAGATGCGTCGCCTCATCGTCCTGGGCTCGCACGACAGCAAGCGGCATCCCCTCCGCCGTGGCATTACTGCGTCCCATGTGTATTTCATAACCGGCGACCGGATGCCCTCCCCAGGCGTCCACGAGGTGTCCTCTCACCCACGTGGTGCGCTTAGGGGACACCAGCGTAGTGTCGATGGGCAGCCACCCGAGTCCCATGACTTCTGCCCTGGGCGATTCGAATCCTTCGGGGTCCCTCACCACCTGTCCCAACATCTGGTATCCTCCGCAGATACCCAAGATCGGGCACCCACGCAGTCTCATCTGTTGCAGTGCTGGTGCCCAGCCCCTCTGTAACCATATCAAGTCTTCCATCGTGTTCTTCGAGCCCGGGATAATAACGGCATCCGCACTCGCCAGATCCTCCGGTGTGCGGCAAAAGAAGGGCACGATATCCTGCTCTAAAAACAGGGCATCGACATCGGTAAAATTGGCCAGATGAGGAAGAGGCAGAATCGCGATACGAATCCCAACCGCAGATCTTGGTTTATAGCGCGCAGATGTGAGCCCCAAAGAGTCCTCCTCGTCGATACCCAAATCCGAGACGTAAGGGAGTACCCCGAGGACCGGGACCCCCGTCCTCTCTTCTAAAAAGCGGACCCCATCGTCAAAGAGACTGGGATCTCCGCGAAATTTATTGATGATAACACCGACCACACGTGCCCGTTCATCGGGCTCTAAGAGGTCTAGGGTCCCCACAACCGACGCAAACACCCCGCCCCGTTCAATGTCGGCCACTAATACCACGGCCGCGTTAGCCATTTCGGCCGCTTTCATGTTGGTTAAGTCATGCGCCTTTAAATTCATTTCGACCGGGCTCCCAGCGCCTTCCATAACAATCACCGAATAGCGCTCCGCTAGGTATTGAAAACTTGCGGTCGCCGCGCGCCATAAGTCGGCTTTTTCGGCATGCATGTACATGGACGCCGGTTGGTTACTGTGCACCCGTCCTTGGACGATCACTTGAGATGACCGACCATCGGTGGGCTTCAATAAAATTGGATTCATATGGGCATTCGCCGGGATCCCAGCGGCTTCTGCCTGGACGGCTTGAGCACGACTCATCTCAAGGCCGTCGGGGGTCACGGCCGAATTGCGCGACATGTTTTGCACCTTAAAAGGCGCTACATCCCATCCATCTTGTCGCAAGATGCGACAAAGGGCCGTCACCATGATACTTTTCCCTACATGCGATGAGGTCCCCATCACCATCACGCTCTTGGCCATTGCCAGATCCGCTCCTTTTTCTCAAACCGTGTACCCACATTGCGCCCCATGGTCAGTGCCTGCTAGAGTGTACCGTATCACGCACCCATCAGGTATCGCAAAGGAGAGGCCCATGCCCCCTACATCGAAAGACTCCCAAGAGCATTTCGTTGCGCGTTGGCTCAATCAACGCGCTCTCCACACCCACCAGTATCCTGCACCGGGATCCTGGGTACAACCGCAAGCGAATCACCCGATCAACTTGGCAAGCGGGTATCCATTTCCCGACGCCATTCCCCGCACTGCACTGGTGGCGGCCCTATCCAATGTGGTGGCTATGGAGGGCGATGCCCCCTTCCAATATTCCGGGTCTCAAGCCAGTGAGGGCCTGGCCCATTGGATCGCGCAACGCATGCAACAGTCAGGCCTCATGATACCTGACGATGCCCTCCTCTTGACCCAAGGTGCCATTCAGGGATTAGATTTAATCTGTCAAACGGTTTTGGATTCCAGGTCTCTAGTCTTAGTCCAGGGCCCTACGTACATGGAGGCCCTCGAGATTTTTCACAATTACACCGATCATGTGGTGGCTCTGTCGTGCGACCGGCCGGATCAAGATTTTACCGAAGTGCTGGCGACTTACTTGGCCTCCCGAAAAGGCAACTCGCCACTCTCTCTCCTGTATCTGGGCACCTCGTTTCAAAACCCGACTGGCCTCGTCCTGTCCGCGGAGGCGCGTCGGACTCTCGTCGCGTTAGCCCGGCAATACCATTTTTTGATTGTGGAAGATGGCGCCTATGATGCGCTCTACTTCGACGCGCAAATTCCCCCCATGAAGACCATGGATATTGAGGGCCAGGTGCTATATCTCGGAACCTTTTCCAAAACCATCAGTCCCGGACTCCGCGTCGGATGGGTCATCGGTCCCGCACCCCTGGTTGAGGCGATGGCTCGGTTTAAGAAAGATCTGGGCAATCCTCTAGTGACGGCACTGACCGCGAAATTTTTACACGATGAGGATTACGATACCCGTCTGGATTGGTTGCGCGCACAGTACCGAATGCGCGGGCATCTCGCGACCGAAGCACTCCAGCGATTCATGCCGGAAGAGGTGTGTTGGATCAGTCCGCGAGGCGGATTCTTTATTTGGCTCCGCTACCCCGATCGAGTGGACAACACCAGGCTTTTAGAAACGGCCACAAATCTTGGTGTCAGTTACGTTCCCGGACAATATTTCTATCCCTACGCGTCTCATGACAACCCAAAGGCACTCAGGATTTGCTTTAGTTACGAAACCCCAGTCCGGATCACCGAAGGAATCCGGCTCTTGAGTAGGGCTTTACGAGAGCAGATCGTCGCACTCCCGTAAAACCCTTTATACTCCGCGACATGGCCGCATCCGCTCGTTTCAGGATGCGGC
Organism: Bacillota bacterium; assembly: GCA_021802375.1. The sequence continues at coordinate 6,324 of JAKAAL010000189.1, forward strand.
GTCATTCTTTCCCATTCCCTTAAGGTACGGTTGTTTGATACCGCTTATCCCACGCCCATCGCCTCGGTCGACTCCTTTTGAACCTCATTGTGATGCGTACGCTGGGCGTGACGATAAAGGAGTCCGGAAAGCGCCGCCAAGGGCAGCGTAAGTGCGAACAGTACGGCGGGGTGCAGCGTCTGGTACACGATTCCACCGAGGCTATAGGCCAGAAATGTCGCTAAACCTTGGGCCATTCCAAATAGGGCAAAGTAACTACCGTGTTGACCCTCGCGGGGTAATGCCCCCATCAAGGTCATAATGGGTCCGATGCTAAAGACCTCTCCCACACTCAACAAGACGATAGAAATGGTCCATCCGACAACACTTTGCCACAACCCGCCGACGATGAGTCCGCCCAGCAACAGAAATCCGATATAGTTCAGCCACTGGGAAGGTTTGGTCGCCAACCATCGACTCACCCCCAACTGTAGTCCGAACACAATCACCATGTCGACCAAACCCAATGTTCCGTAAAGCTTAGCCCCTTGGGGAAAATGGTACGAAAGATCCAGCGGAATATTAGATTCAAACTGCATCTCGACCATGGCCCAGAGCACAAACGAGGCCATGAGGAAAGCGAACGCCCGATCTTGGCCTAAGATACGCCAGGGCAATGCGCTTGTCTTCGGTTTAGACTCGGCGCGCTGTGGTGTAGCCGCGACACTGCGCCTAAACGCTATCCCTAAGAGAACGGCCATGGCCAAATATCCGACCGCCGTCACCATGAACGGCACCCGAGAGATCCCTCCGAGTAGGACATCCGCCGAGAACGGTAGAGCGATGGCCATCCCGACATTGTTTAACCAATGCACATAGTTTTGCACCGCCCCGCGGTTGTCTTGAGTCACGGTCACATTGGCAAGTCCTCGCACGCAGGCATTTACGGTCGATGCGGATACCCCTGTAATGACCAGGAGCACCACTAACGGCACCACTCCTCGTTGAAAAGACATGATGAAAATTGCCACCGCGGTAATTACCCCGGCGAGAGATCGGAA